>NZ_JAJPRF010000007.1 GCF_021206925.1 Rhodoflexus caldus
GCTTTAGCAGGTTGTAAGCATTTTTTGGTGAATCAGATTAGAAGCAGAGTGAAGCAAAAAGAGCAGATATTAGAAAATTTCCAATTAACCGCAGGCTTACATAATTACAAGTTGAAATTTTTAATCAATTGATTTTCAGTATTTTAACTTCCAAAAAGTCTATTGCCGTTGGTGTCAAAACCAAGATTTTGCAAATCAAGTAAGGTCATTTTGCACCTCCTTTTCGTTTGCCGGGTGGTTGGTCGGGTAGTTCGGTCATGCCTGCGAATTGCAGCCCTTTGATGATGTCGCTTTCGTCGGTTATTTGCTCGTAATCTGTTGTGTATTTCAGCCAAATACCTGTCTGATAGTCGCAAATGAACACTTCTTGAACGCCGTACTCCTCAAAATAGGCTTCCAGTTTGGATTTAGCGCGTTTCAGTCGTTTGGTGCGCTCTAATTCTACTACTATCAGGGGTTTGCGGCTTCCTTTTTTGCATATCATCAGGTCGGGTACAAGGCTGTCGGGGTCGCGCTCGTTGGCGGCTGCCTCTTGGTAGATTTCATACTTTGTAAAGCCGAATTGCAAGTAGAAGTTAATCAGAATGTTGCGGCTGATTTGTTTGTGTTCAAGGCTTGGGGTTGCCATTCCCAGCCCGCTCAGGTCATAGCCCATGTTTCACCTCCTCTTTTGCTTGGTTATATGACAATTTGCTGCCGGGTTTCATAAATAAAGTTGGTTGTGGTTTCATAATACATATTCAATTTTAAGGTTTAAAATGCCTGATTCTGCGCGGAGTTTTTGCAGGATTCTGCCCATATGTCGCAATCCTTCTTCTGTTTCTTCAAAATACCTGTAAAGTGCTTTGGTTGTTCTAATGGTGATTGTATCTTGTCGCAATTTGACAGGCTGCAATTGCGAAAGTTTGGCTAACAAACCTATTTTTCATCTATAAAAAATTTACCCAAGACTTATCACACGTGTAATAAAACCGCGAAAGCCAATAATTTTTTCAACCGTCGGTTTTCTACATTTGCCCTTCTAACGTTTATTTCCTTGAACCCAAGTATGTTATTCCAAAACAACTTTTTAACTATTACGCAATCCGATGATATTCAAGGCATTACTATCCAATGGCACACAGGCTCCGTTCGGATGAGTGATGATGAATTTCGGGAGAGTATCATCGGTATCAAAAATGCCATATTAACAGCCAAACCCCAAGCTATTTTTGCTGATACGCTTCACATGGAATATGCAATCGTTCCCGAATTGCAAGAGTGGCATAACGAGGTGGTTTTCCCGGCCATGACCTCGGTTAATGTAAATAAACTTGGCATTGTTGTCAGTCAAGATATTTTTACCCAAATATCAATTGAACAACTCATAGAAGACAGCATCAACAACGAAATAAAAGTAAGATATTTCAGCAGCCCTGAAGCGGCATTGGAATGGTTGCGCAACGAATAGCTACGCCAACTCATTTAAAAACTTTATACTCCCTGAATCCCTTTCTGATTTCCAAGAAAGACACCTTGATGACTGTATAGGCCGGAATAGCAGCCAACATTCCCAATACCCCTCCTATGGTAGCACCCGCAAAAACACTTATAAAAATTTCAAGCGGGTGCGCCTTTACACTTTTTGAAAAAATAATCGGCTGCAAAATAACATTATCGATTACCTGAGTGATGATAAAAGCCAACAGCAACTGTCCCAGTAAAAAAAGATAACCATTACCTTCCAATAATTCGGGCGGTGCAGTAGAAATACCAACAATTACTCCGAAAATAGTACCTATCAGAGGCCCCGCAAAAGGAATTACATTGGCAATTGCTGCAAAAATGCCAATTGTAACTGCATAGTTTACCCCCAGAAGAATTAAACTGAACGAAACAATCGTAAAAATAGAAATAATTTGTAACAGCAGCCCGAGCAGGTAGTTAGACAACAATCTTTCAATTTTATGAATGGCGCTGATACTGACTTCAAAATAGCGATTGGGAATCAGGGCGATTAGCTGTTTTCTAACTTTGCCTTTTTCAAAAAGGAGAAAAAAGGTGATAAAGAGTACGGCTAAAATTCCGATGAAAATATTACCTGTCGTCAGCAGCAAATCGTTAAGCACATTACCTAATTTGAATTGTGTAAATATTTCACCCAATTTTTCCTTAAATTGAATAATGAGGAAACCACGCGGCTGATTAACTATCTTTGAGTTAATCAAAAAATCTTCTACATGGGCTATTGGCAGGGATAGCTTATCGGAAAACTCATCATAAGGAATATTGGCAATAACGGCAGCTTGCTCATTAATCAGCGGCATAAATAGCAGTACGAACAATGCCAATACCCCTACCAAAATGCTGAACGAAATCAAAATTGCAATACTGCGCGGAATGCGCACACCCCTCACCTGAATTTGACTGATGGCATTGGTTGGCACTTTTAGGATGCCGGAAAGCACCATAGCGAGGATGATGTACATGACAATATCCGCAAAAATCCATGCGGCAGCCAGCAAGCCCGCCAGCAAGGCTATAAATCCCCAATTGATTTTCATTTGTGGCATATCCAAAAAAATTCGGCCTTCCGGCTACTATATGTTAAAAATAATCCAAAATTAGCGGTGTTGCCTATTTTGGAATATGCGAGCACAGAAAAAAAACTTGATAAGTGCAGACGAAGCATGGCAGGCTGTACAAGATGCGGCCCCTCCTGCTGCGGAAGAACTGACCTCTCTCAAAGATGCGACAGGAAAAATTCTGCGGCGGCCGGTGGTTGCCGACAGGGACTTCCCGCCGTTTGACAGAGTAACAATGGACGGCATTGTTATTTCGTACGAGGCCTTCGCACGAGGCAAAAGACAGTTTCGGATAGCACATACAACCATGGCAGGCACTGCACCGCCGCCCCTGCAAAATCCTGATGATTGTATAGAAATTATGACAGGTGCTCCTTTGCCCTTACATGCCGATACTGTTATTCGCTACGAAGACATTGATATTTCAGACGGGCGAATAGCTTCTTTAAAGCCTGATGCCACTGTCCAAAGGTATCAGAATGTTCATCGGAAGGGAAGCGATGCTGCAGCCAATCAGCAACTGATAGCCCCCGGCACTTTGTTGAAACCTGCACACATAGCCGTTGCAGCGGCTTGCGGTTATGCACAATTGTACACATCACGTATGCCGACGGCAATAGTTATCGGTACGGGCGACGAACTTGTCCCGATAGAATCCGCTCCGTTGCCGCATCAGATTAGGCAGTCTAATGCCCATATGCTGGCCGCAGCATTAGCCACCCATGGTATATCTGCACATACGAGCCACCTGCCCGACAATCCGCAAATAATTACAACCAATCTTGCTCATATTATCAGCAGCTACGACTTAATTATTATCAGTGGCGGAGTTTCGGCAGGCAAAGCGGACTATATACCCGACTTGCTTGAAAATCTGGGTGTTGAAATTGTTTTTCATGGTGTCAAACAAAAACCGGGGAAACCTCTGTTGTTTGGCCGGATGAAAACAAGCCCTGCCACTGTTTTTGCGCTCCCGGGTAATCCTGTATCGGCCTTTATGTGCCTGCAACGCTACGTAACGGCTTGGCTGCGAAAACATTTGTTGCAACAAGAACAACCCCTACTCTATGCCCGCCTGACTGATAATGTAACGTTCAGCCCTGCACTGACTTATTTTTTACAAGTGCATACGTACACCGACCGCGAGGGCATCTGTTGGGCAGAACCGGTAGCAGGCGGCGGCTCAGGAGACTTTGTGAATTTGTTGTCGGTAAACGGATTTCTTTTGCTGCCGCCGCATCAATCGCATTTTAAAAAAGGCGAAACCTATCCTTTGTTGCCTTTCTGATGTGGTTAAACAAAAAAAACGTATTTTAGTGCGCATGAAAACGCATAAAAAACGCCATTATGTCCAATAGTTCTAAGCTGTATCTGATTGCACTTGCCGCTGTTGTCCTTTCCGTAACGGGTTATTTTTTGGGCAACAATCCGCAAAGCACTTGGGATGAGTTGTTTCTGATAGTAATCATTGTCAATATTTTAACACTGTTGATTTTTACACATGTATGGTTTGTTGAGCCTATAAAAAAAATAGCTAATGCAGCCAAAAAAATAACCAATGGCGACTACAATATTCAATTTGATTATACCGGAAATCCGGATGTTGACCAGATTAGTTACGGCTTGAACACCACCACAAGTAGCATCAGTCGAGCACGCGAATTTATCGGACAAATAGGTGAAGGAAAATTAGATGCTGAATTTCAGACCACAGACAAAACAGCACTGGCCAAAGACCCCTTGGCACAGGCACTGCTGGCCATGAAAGAACAGTTAGTACTTATTGACCAAAAAGAACGACAGCGCAAATGGACAGCCGAGGGCGTAGCGCTTTTCGCCGAAATATTGCGAGCCAACCAGAAAAGCGAGGAGGAAATAGCCCGCGATATCATTACCAACATGGTTCGGTATATCAACGGCATTCAGGGCGCACTCTACATTCTCTCAGAAGACTATGAAGGCAACAGCATCCTGCAACTGTCTGCCGCTTTTGCCCTGTCGGAAGAGCGCCTTGCCAAACAACAACTGCTGCCCGGAGAAGGGCTCGTAGGGCAGGCTTTGTTAGAAAAACAACATTTCTATTTGGATAACCTCCCTGCCGAGTACACCCGCGTAGCGTCAGGTTTGGGCGAATCCGCTCCCCGATACCTGCTCATTGTGCCACTGAAAGCCAACGAATCGGCCTACGGTGTCATTGAAATAGCTTCCATGGAGCCCATAGAGAAGTATGTGATTGACTTTGTACTGCGGGTAAGCGAAAACATTGCGGCTACTGTAGCCACCGTTATCGCTAACCGTAAAAATGTCCGTTTGCTGGAAGAGGCACAAGCCATGACCGAGCAACTCCGCGCACAGGAAGAAGAAATGCGCCAAAATATGGAAGAACTGATGGCTACTCAGGAAGAAATGGCGCGCAGGCAAGCAGAACTGGAACGTTCGCGTGAGCAGTTGCAAAAAGCCAAAGAAGAACTGGAAGAAAATGAGCGCCAAATCCGCAAAGTAGCCGAAGAACAAAAAGAAATGATTGCGCAATTAGACATTCAGAAAAAGAAATTAGAAGCTAACGAAACAGTACTCAAAAAAGCATATGATAAAATGCGCCAAAATCAGGAAGATGCCGACAAAAAACGCAGGGAAATAGAAGAAGTCAATAGGCAACTGATGGCGCAAAAAACCAAAATAGAGGCCAATGAAATCATTTTGAAGAAATCATACGAAAAAATGCGCCAGCAACAGAAGGAATTTAAAGCCAAAGAAACAGAATTGATACTGAAAAGTACAATCAATCGGGCGCTGATTAATACAATGGAAGGTTTCTATTACGTTTGTGATGCAACCAAAGACTACCGCGCAAGCATTATTGAAGGCAATATACAGCAGCTTACCGGCTATCAGCCCGAACAAGTGCTCAGCAATGAAATTCCCTTGGGCAAACTCATTCATCCCGACTACAAAAACTATGTAGATACAGAAGTTGAAAAGGCCATTAACGACCGCAAGAGCTACATTTTGGAGTATGATATGCTCATTGCCGACGGAAAAACCAGAAAAGTCTGGGAAAAAGGATTTCCCGTATTTGACGACAAGGAAGAACTCAGCCACCTGATAGGCTTTATTATTGACTATGAATTAGCCAAAAAACTTAAACTCAACGCTGCCTAACAATGAATGAGCAGAACGATATTTTTTATGAACTCTTATTCTCTCAACCTCTTTACCTGATACCGGACAAACATGAGATGCCGCGGGCTGATGAGCGCATACAGTCATCTGTTTTGGTTGTAGTAACCAACCTGCCACTTGCCCCCGCAGAAGAAGAGTTGCTGCAAAAAATCCTGCAAGCCGCTAAAATCAATCCGGCGCAGGTTGATAAAATGCCTGTTGCGGACTATCGCGCAGAAGAAAACAGCAACAGAAAGCATATCCTGTTTTTTGTAAAACCCGACCGATTGCCCAAAGAATTAGCTGTTTTTGGCATATACCGCGCCGCACCTGCTTATGAAAAAGCGCACGTAATCATTGCCAACGACTTAGCTACGCTTGCCACCGACACCGCAGGCAAAAAACAATTATGGGAACTTCTCAAACAAACCTTCCTGCAATGAAAAAATTCACAAAAGTAACCAAAAATCTATTGCCCGTCCTTGCCGCCGTTGCATTTGCGGGCTGCCAATCTAAGCAACCCTCAGAGATGGAAAACCAAACGCTGCCACCGGCACCTGTTGCCAAAATTATCCCCAAAGAACTGACTGCACACGGCCACACTCGTATTGACAACTACTATTGGCTCAATAACAGGGAAGATACCGCTGTCATTAATTACCTAAAAGCCGAAAATGAATATTTGGATGCCGTAATGGCTCCTACCGCTGCCTTACAGGAAAAACTTTTCAATGAAATGAAAAGCCGAATCAAAGAACAAGACGAGTCTGTACCTTACTTACTGCGAGGTTATCACTACATCACCCGCTACGAGCAAGGCGGTGAATACCCGATTTATACCCGCAAAAAAGGGACATTAGAAGCCCCCGAAGAGGTAATGCTGAACGTCAATGAAATGGCCAAAGGACATGCCTACTATCAGGTCGGAGGGCTGAAAGTAAGCGATGACAATCGCCTGCTTGCCTACGGCGTAGATACCGTCAGTCGCCGCATTTACACCCTGTATTTCAAGGACTTGCAAACCGGAGAAACACTCAAAGACGTAATTGCCAACACTACGGGCAACATTGCATGGGCTGCCGACAATAAAACCGTGTTCTACTCCCGCCAAGATTTGCAAACCCTGCGCTCCTACCAAATCTGGAAGCACGTAATCGGCACCAATCCCCAAGAAGACCAACTGATTTACGAAGAAAAAGACGAGACATTCAGTGTGGGCGTATATCGGTCAAAATCAGACAAATACCTGTTTATCTACTCCGGCAGCATACTGACTACCGAAGCCCGTTTTCTGGATGCTGCACAGCCTAACGGCAAATTCACGGTATTTCTGCCGCGCGAGCGCGGACACGAGTACAGCATAGACCATGCGGGCAATAAATTTTACATTCGTACCAACTGGCAGGCAGAAAATTTCCGCGTCATGGAAGCAGACGAAAAAGCCGTTGGCAACAAACAAGCATGGAAAGAACTCATTCCGCACCGCACCGATGTATTTGTAGAAAGTTTTGACGTTTTTAAAGACCATTTGGTCATAGAAGAGCGCAAAGAAGGCTTGATTCACTTGCGGATACGCCCTTGGGCAAACCCCGCTGCCGAGTATTACGTGGACTTTGGCGAACCAACCTATACCGCCGGCTTGGGCAGCAACCCCGAATTTAACACTACCGTACTGCGCTACGGCTATACCTCACTCACCACGCCCAACTCCACCTATGACTACGACATGGCAACCAAAACCAAGAAACTGCTCAAACAACAGGAGGTTTTGGGCGGCTTCAAAAGTGAGGACTATCAGTCGGAAAGGCTCTACGCCACAGCCCGCGACGGTGTAAAAGTTCCCATTTCAATTGTGTACAAAAAAGGTTTTAAGAAAGACGGCAAAGCGCCTCTGCTGCTCTATGCTTACGGCTCTTACGGCTACTCAACGGACGCTTATTTCAGTTCAAGTCGCCTGAGCCTGCTCGACCGCGGCTTTGCCTTTGCCATCGCACACATTCGCGGCGGGCAAGAAATGGGCAGACAATGGTATGAAAACGGCAAACTGCTCAAAAAGAAAAATACCTTCTACGATTTCATTGATTGCGGCAAATATCTGATAGCCGAAAAATACACTTCGCCCGAGCATTTGTATGCCAACGGCGGCAGTGCGGGCGGTTTGCTGATGGGTGCAGTTGCCAACATGGCTCCCGAACTGTTCAAAGGTATCGTAGCCGATGTGCCTTTTGTGGATGTAGTAACCACCATGCTGGATGACTCCATCCCACTTACCACAGGCGAGTATGACGAGTGGGGCAACCCGAACGACAAAACTTACTACGACTACATGCTCAGCTATTCACCCTACGATAACGTAGAGAAAAAAGCCTACCCGAATTTGTTGGTAACAACAGGCTTGCACGATTCGCAAGTGCAATACTGGGAACCGGCCAAGTGGGTAGCCAAACTCCGCGCCACGAAGACCGACAACAACTTGCTGCTGCTCAAAACCAACATGGAAGCAGGGCATATCGGCGCTTCGGGCAGATTTGCGCCTTTGAAAGAGGTAGCGCTGGAATATGCATTCTACCTTTATCTAGAAGGCATCAAAGAGTAAATACAGGTGAACAACCGATATTTTAACAATCTGAAAACGAAAACAACTATGACAAACTACAATCGCAAAATGCGCATGGGGATGGTTGGCGGAGGCATTGGTGCTTTCATTGGTGCGGTGCATCGCATGGCAGCCGCCCTTGACGGTGAAATAGAGCTTGTTTGCGGCGCTTTCAGCAGCGACCCCGAAAAATCGCGACTCTCCGGCGCACAGCTCTACCTGCCGCCGGAACGTGTCTACGGTAGCTATGAGGAAATGATTCTCAAAGAAAAAACGCTGCCGATAGGCGAACGTATGGATTTTGTGGCCATCGTAACGCCTAATCACATGCACTTCCCCCCTGCCAAAATGGCATTAGAAAACGGTTTTGATGTCGTTTGCGACAAACCCGTAACCTTTAACCTGACTGAGGCCAAAGAGTTGGCGGAAATCGTGCAAAAAAGCGGGCGACTGTTTGCCCTTACGCACAACTACACCGGCTATCCGATGGTGAAAGAAGCGCGCGAGATTGTTCGCAGCGGGCGCATCGGGAAAGTACGCAAAGTAGTGGTAGAGTATCCGCAAGGCTGGCTGGCAACTCTTGTGGAAGCCACCGGCAGCAAGCAGGCATCGTGGCGCACCGACCCAACCAAATCGGGTGCAGCGGGCTGCATCGGCGATATCGGTACTCACGCCGAAAACCTCGCCGAATACATCACCGGCCTGCAAATCACCGAACTTTGCGCCGATATCACCGCCTTTGTTCCCGGACGGAAGTTGGATGACGACGGCAACATATTGCTGCGATTCAACAACGGCGCAAAAGGCATTCTGCAAGCAAGTCAGATTTGCGTAGGCGAAGAAAACAACCTCAACATCCGCGTGTATGGCGAAACAGGCGGCATCTGGTGGCATCAGATGGAACCTAACACCTTAGAACTGACCCTGATAGACCAACCCAAACAACTGATTCGCACAGGAGTAGGGCAACTGTCGGCGGCAGCACAAGCCCATACGCGCATCCCCGCAGGCCATCCGGAAGGCTACTTGGAAGCATTTGCCAACATTTACCGAAACTTTGCCCGCACGCTGCGAAGCCGCTTGAAAGGAGAAACTCCTGACCCACTCTACACCGACTTCCCTACGATAGAAGACGGCGTAAGAGGTATGGCATTCATTGAGGCAGTTGTAGCCGCATCGGCAAGCAATGAAAAATGGTATCCGTTTGCAAAATGAGCGAAACCACACTTGTCAAAGCTAACGAAAAACACTGGCAGGCGGCTATCAGGCGATTTGAAAACTACCTGCGTTTGGAACGAGGCTTTACCGAAAATTCGGTAGATGCCTACAAGCGCGACATAAAAAAACTGGCGGAGTTTATCTGTATGGACTATCCTTATTTGGAAAGCCGACAGATTGAACTCTGCCACTTACAACGATTCATGAAATTTTTGACAGAATTACAACTGTCCCACAGTACGCAAGCTCGTATTGTTTCAGGCATCCGTACCTTTTTTAAATACATGGAAGAGGTGGAAAACCTGCCGAGCAATCCTGCCGAGAGCCTGCAAGCACCTGTTACTCAATACTTTTTGCCCGATACGCTGAGCGTACAAGAGATAGAAGCCGTTATCAATGCCGTTGATTTATCGCAAAACGAAGGGCACAGAAATCGCGCTATTCTGGAAGTTTTGTACAGTTGCGGGGTGCGGGTCAGCGAACTGATTGCACTCCGCATCACCGACTTCCTTCCCGACTTGGGTTTTATACGTGTCAGAGGGAAAGGCCGCAAAGAGCGCCTTATTCCTATCGGGAAACATGCCACGCAGGCGTTAGAACTCTACCTGAACCATGTCCGCCCCCAACAACCCATAGCGCAAGGGCATGAGAATATCATTTTTCTCAACCGAAACGGCAAAGCGCTGTCCCGTGTTATGATTTTCTACATTGTCCGCAAGGCTGTTAAAAGCGCAGGCATTAGCAAAACCGTAAGCCCGCATACTTTCCGCCATTCTTTTGCCACGCATCTGATTGAACGCGGCGCAGACCTGCTTTCCGTGCGCGATATGCTGGGGCACGAGTCCATCATCACAACAGGCATCTACACGCACGTAAGCCGCGAACATTTAAAGCAAGTGGTCAATCAGTGCCATCCGGCGGCGCAATGGTAGATTATCTAAGTCCATACCCGGTTTCGTAGAGATAAAATTGCACCGCACAGTCGGCCTCCCAGTTTTTTGTTGATGCACTTGTTAAGTCCAACGCACTGTCATTGGCCTTGCCTTGTTTCAGCAAACTTCCGCGATAGTAGATGTGGGCATAGAAACGGAGTCTTTGCAGCGTGTCGTCAAACCCTGCTTTCCTGAATAAGTGCCTCATAATCACATCAAAAGCACGAAGGTAGCGCAATTGCCACTCGAGGCTGTACATGCGTTTCAGGCGCATACGGCGAATGTTTTTTTCGGAAATCTGCGGGTATAACAGTAGCCCCGCTTTGCTTTGCAGCGCAGGGTTATTTTTGAGGTATTGCTCAATTTCCTCTGCCATAGACAGACGCATCTGCAACTCCCCTACGGTATAGTCCACAGGTAAGTGCCCGAAGTGTATGTACTTCCACTCCATAAATTTCATTGTCAGCAGACCACTAAAACTAATGGCACGCATGATGCCGGGCAGTGCCAATGCGGTCAGAAAGGAGGCACGGCTGTTGTTGCGAATCAGATTATGAATAATCAGCGACTTGTGTTGGATAAAGAGTATCGCTTTTGTGTATGACTCCCGTGCATGTGCAGGGTGGCATTGCACAAACAAAGGTTGTATGGCTGAAAACTGTGAGATAGGCATAAGTTCGTTGTTCGGTTTTTATTGCTTAATACCCGACAAACGCCATGCGTTCCCGCTCATTCCAAAAAAATTCGGTGCTATGCCAACTGCACTTCATCGCCGATTTTCAGCACTTTATCTACCTGATTTTCAGGGATAATTGTATTAATGCTCAAATAGTAGTAATGCGGAAACTGGCTTTGAGGTGCAAAAGGCGGCATTTGCCCGCGCCGATGCTGCTCAAAAATTAATTGAAATTGCCTGTCGGCTATCCCTGTATCGGGGTTTCGCGAAGGAACGGGGCAGCGCGCACAGGCTTTCAGTCCGTGTACCGTTACCGCTCCTAACCGAAAGGCGACCGATGAACCTATTTCGCCGATGAGGCTGTCTTCCCAAAAGGGCGGACAGCCGCCAAGCTCAATGTTAGCTCTGAATCGGCGGCGGGTTTCTTCCAAACTCATACCGAACCAATCAGCCACTGCCTGCAAGGTTGCCGTACTGATAACCGTAGGCCCGGTACGCTCGTCATCGTCGGGGAAGCCTGTCAGGTTGTTTTGCCGCATGGTAACAGATATACCCAGAAAATCACCCACCCAACGGGCGATAGCTTCTTGGTCATAAAACAAATCAAAGGTTTTGCTTTGGTTATCTGCCGAAAGAGTAACCAAGCGGTAATTGAGGTTATAGTCTGCCCTGATGCGCTGAATGGCAGGGTACTTTTTGGCATTTACGGTTCTGCCTTCTGCATTAAAAAAAGCAAATTGCCTGTCCCACGCAAGGCTGCCACCTTGGGTAATGGCAGCCTGCGCTACCGACAAGCCGTCCATTGACTTGACAGGATAAACAACAATGTTCTCTATGAAGGGAGTCATTCCATTTTGGTAAGCAAGGTAGAACTTTCTTTTCTGCCTTTATCGTCGTACAACTCCGACTTTACTACGCCCACGCCTTTGGCCAAATATTCTACGCCTTTCATCTGGCGTGTACCCATTACTTTTACGGCCAAATCGTAGCTAACCTTTACGCAGTCAAATTTGCCGGCGGGTGTTTCTACCGTTTCCATACCTTCTACCTTGCGGTTTGTGTACGCAATGGTCATGTTCATAATGGTCATGCCGCCTTTAATGCCGGAAGTTATTTTAACACCGGCATCGCTGAGTGCCTGCCCTGCGGTCGGTTGGTTAGGATAAGCCAACTGGTCGCCGACAAAAGTCATTTCAAACTCAGGCCCTTTGGGCATGGCATCAGAAGAAAAGTTGCGAATATCGGAGTAGAAACTGCCGTTTTCGCATCGGCCGTTGAACTCACCGGAGGTAAGAGGTTTGCCCTTGGCATCAAAAGTTTCACTTTTGAATACTAACAAAAATCCGCCATTGGCAGGCGTTTTTTTAATTATTGTGTTTCTGACAATGCTGGTGGGTTTGTCTTTTTTGTCGTAGGTGGTCAGCTCTACTTTGCTGCCCTCCTTAAACTGAAAATAACCGTCGCAGTTGTCTTGTGCAAAAGCGGCCAAGCACGTGGAAGCCGCAAGGAGAAATAATGATAAGCGTTTCATAAGAGTATATAATTGGTAGATAGTTTAGTGGGAAGCGGCATTAACTTGCCGGAGCGGCCTGCAAAATTTCTTTGAGCCGTTTCTGCGATTTTTCCGATAAACCATCGGGCGCTATGTCTAACTGCCTGATGATATCAACTAAGCTGTTAATCTTTCCTTCCAACGGGAAAAATTTATTAATCAGGATGACGCGTGTATCTTTCAATACACAGTATCCTGATTTGAAATTACCTTTTTCATAGCGCAGGATATAGTCTGTTTCGGCAATAATATTTTCCAGCGAATCGAGAAAAGGCTTGGTATAGCGAATCATAGGGTTAAGCGTTGGTCAGGCGGCGAACGGTTTCTACCAGTATGTCAAAATTGATAGGCTTTTGAATGTAGTCATTGATACCGGCATTGCGGAAATCATCCATGGTATAGTTTTTTGCATTGCCCGTAATGGCCACAATCGGAATAGCTGCTTTTTTGGGGTCGGGCAGTTGGCGAATGCGTCCGGCACATTCCATACCGTCCATCACAGGCATACTGATATCCATCAGGATAATATCGCAGTCGTTATTTTCCAGATAGTCCAGCACCTGCTGACCATTTTTTACCACTGTGATATCAAAATTCTGAAACTGCAAAACGCGGCGCGTAATATTTTGAATAACAGAACTGTCTTCAGCAATTAAAACTTGTTTGGGCATGTATGTAGGGGTTTAGCAGTGCGATTTTACGAATTTATCTGCAAAATAGACCGATAATGTTGTTGAAATTCGGCAAAAAGGCGTACTAAACCTGCAAACTCGTCCTCGGCGTTTTGCGTTTGATTTTGTTTGAGCGCTGCTTCAAATGCTGCTGCGGCAGCGTACAGTTTTTCTATGCCCAGCGTACCGGCGTTGCCTTTGAGTGTGTGCAAAATTCCTTTGGCAGCATCAAACTGTTTTTCCGAAATATGAATGGCCAACGCCTCGAGCAGTTGTCGGCTTTCTTGCTCAAATTCTACGTAGGATTCTTCTATCATTTCTCTGCCGCCGTATTTGGTCATTTGTGCCACCACCTCCGGATTAATGATGTCTAAGGCGGTTTCCGTAGCTGCACGCTCTATCAAAGGAGTATCCTCCGAAGCAAGCTGCATTTTTCTTTCACTGCTGCCGGCAACCAACTCTTTTACTTTTGCAATCAGTGCCTGCGCCTTAATGGGTTTGGCAATAAAATCGTCCATGCCTGCCTGTAAAAAACTTTCGCGTTCTTCCTGCATGGAAAATGCCGTCATGGCAACGATAGGCGGCAGATGCGGCAGGCCAAGTTGTTTGATGTGTTGGGTGGTTTCTATGCCGTTCATTACGGGCATTTGTACGTCCATAAAAATCAGGTCAAAATCCTGCTGCTGCACCATCTCAATGGCTTCCTTACCGCTGCGGGCTATGCTTACGTTACATCCGGCACGTTTCAGGATGCTGCGGGCTACGTTCAGGTTTACGCTGTTGTCATCAACTACCAGCACGTGCGGGTTGGACAGAATCTGCCCGCTGATTTGTGTTTCGCGCTGCTGCTCGGTTTCTTCAGTAACTACGTCTTCCGCCCGACAGGCTTTGGCGCGGAAAGTGAACCAGAATGTACTGCCCACACCCGGCTCCGACTCTACGCCAATATCGCCGTACATCAGGCGGCAAAGTTCTTGCGAAATGGAAAGGCCAAGCCCCGTGCCGCCATAAGATTTGGTATAGCTATTGTCCAATTGGCTGAATTTCTGGAAAAGTAGTTCTTGTTGCTCGCGGGCAATGCCGATGCCTGTGTCTATTACCTTGGCTCTGAGCAAATAACCTTGTTCATGTTCATCTAACAAAATGTCGTTGGGGTCGGGTTGTTCGGCCACTTCCAGCACAATTTCAATGCTGCCTTTTTCGGTAAATTTGAGCGCATTGGAGGTCAGGTTAGAAAGAATCTGCAATAGGCGCGTTTCATCGGCAACGATATGGACAGGAACATCGGGTGCTATGCGATAGCTGAAATCAATATCTTTTTGCAAAGCCCGCTGCTGGAAAAGCGCAATCAGTTTGTCCATCATGTGCATCAACGATACGGGGACTTTGCGCAACTCCATTTTACCTGCTTCAATTTTTGACAGGTCGAGGATATCGTTGAGGATGTAAAGCAGCGTTTCCGATGATTTTTTAATCGTAGTGATGTACTGACGGTACTCGGGCTCCAAATTTTCGGCCTCCGAAAGCAGGTCAATCATACCGATGATACCGTTCATCGGTGTGCGGATTTCGTGGCTCATGTTGGAAAGGAAGCGTTTTTTGACTTCCAGCGAGTGTTCGGCCAAATCTTTGGCAAGGCGCAACTCATCGGCTGCTTTCTTTTTAACGGTGATGTTATGCGCCACGCCTGCCACCTCATCTACCTCAAAACTGTTGGTCGTAATAATGGGGTTGAGGAACACCTCATACCAATATTCCTCGCCGTTGATACCTGTCATTTTCCGCTCAAACTGCTGCGGATACCCCGAAAGGGCTAATTTGTATTTGTCTAACCAAAAATAAACCTGTTCGCGGTCGTTTTGTCGGTAAATATCGGGCAGCGACATCCCCGCCACAAGGTTGATGTTATACAGCAAGCGCAAAGAGTTGGCATAGTTACCGTTGAATCGGGTAATGTTCAGGTCTTTATTAACTGACCACATCAGGTGCTGGCCGCTTTCAAAAATAGCTTGCAGGCGTGCGTTTTGCTCATTGATTTTCTCCTGATTCTGTGTGCGCTGAATGGCTGTGGCCAACTGTCCGGAAATAAAATTCAACAAGTCAAGGTCGCGCTTGTTATACATCTTGCGGTCTTTGTAGGACTGCAAAATAATCATACCGATTACCCGCTGGTCTATTTTGAGCGGTACGCCCATCCACGTTTGCGGCAGAACTTCCTCGGCGTGTATGTCGTTGCTTTGGATGATGCGCTGCAACATGTCGTCATAAAAGAACATCGGGCGGTCAAAACTGAGCGCATATTCGGCAAAAGCCCGCCCCTGAATACCTTCGTCGGGGGCATAGTCCGAATTGACGTAGTAGGGAAAATAAACGCTCTGGTCTTTTTCGCTGCGCAAGGCAATCAGGAAACTGTCCACTTCTATGGTCTTTTTGAGTTCCATGTAGAAATTGTGGTACAGCATTTCCAAATTGGTGCTGTTAACGGTCAGTTTGGAGAGGTTGTAATAGAGTGTTTGCGCCTTTTCCGAGCGAATTTGTTCGGTTACATCGTGCAGTACGGCACGATAGATGGCAGGTTTGCCATCTTCAAAACTATAGCTGATGCTGCCCCGCAAATTGATTTTGCGCCCGCTGCGGCTCACAAAGCAAGTCTCAAAATTGCCTACCGCCCCTTCTATGGCGGCTTTATCTAAGGTATGGTTCAGCATGGCCGCATCGTCGGGGTGCACAACGTCCTGCAAACGCATGATGCGGATACTTTCAGGCGTATACTCGAGTGTGTTGTACCATGCTTTATTGACAAAAACAAAGTTGCCGGCAGCATCCGTAATTTGAATCAGGTCGCTGGCATTGTCAAACAAATCCTGTAACAGCAAATTGCTTTGTGTCAGTGCCTGTTGTACGCGCAGGGTTTCGGAAACATCCTCTCCAACAATGGTGATAGAGGCAGGTTGCCCGTCGAGATTGTTCCATACTATGGTGTTAAATCGGAGTTGGAGTTGCTCGCCATTGGCACAGCGCAACCTTCCGCGAAAAGTGTTGAGCAGTTGCTCGTGGAACAATGTGTTCTCCCCTGCCAGTTTTTCCGACTGGTCAAACAGTAAAATTTGCTGCAAGGGCGTTCCTATGAGTGCTTCCTCGTCCCAGCCGGTGCTTTCCAGCAAAAAGCGGTTACAATAAGAAATGCGCCCGTCGGTTTCTACGGTCAGTGCCAGAATGTTGGCCTTTTCAATGGCACTTTCCAAGCCTTCGCGCGAGTAGCGCAGTGCCTCTGCTCGCGTCAGTTCCAGTTCTTTTGCTTTGCGTTCGGTAACATCCGAAGCCGAAAATATAAATCCCTTGAACTCATTGCGGTTGTCAAAATAAGGCATTCCGTTTTCCAGCATCCATCGGTACTCGCCGTTTTGCTTGCGCAAACGATACCCCACCTCAAAATTCTGCCGCTTGACCAAGTTTTCGTTGAATACGGCAATCAGATAGGTTCTGTCTTCCGGATGTACGTATTGCAGCCATTGAATGTGTTCACGCGGGCTTAGCCCGACAAACTTGTACCAGCGCTGGCTGAAAAACACAAAATTTCCGGCGGCATCGGTGGTGCGCAACAGCGAAGGAGAATTATCGGCAATAATGCGGAATCGGTTTTCGCTTTGTACCAATTTGTTGGCCATCCGTGCCTGCGTAATAAAGCTGCTGATTTCTGCCCCCAACAAGTTCAGCAACAAGGTTGAGTTGCGCATATTGCTGTCCAACTCAAACAATAGGGCGTGGCTCGTTTTATTTTCAATGATGATAGGGATAAACAGTAAATGGTTTTCCTGCGCGGAGCTGATGGTGCCGGCGGGCAGTTCCAGCGACTGGCGCTCTTGGAATAATGTGGGGTATTGTGCCGTTTGAATTTCTTTAAGTTCGGGCAGCAACGCTTGGGTGATATTGAAATGAAATTTGAGCAGTGCAAAATACAAATCGTTGCTGACCTGATAAAAACCTGCTCCTTTGAGGTAATCCAGCTCGTACAGTTTGGCAATGGCCGTTATCAGAATGTCATCGGTGCGGTGCATACCGGAAACTGCCCGAATGGTTTCTTTGACAACTTTCAGCTCGTTGTAGTTGGCAATAACCGACTCCTCCTTTATTTGCTGGTGGGTAATGTCGCTAAGGAAACCTATGAGCATTTCCTGCCTGCCGTAGCGAATTTTCTTAAATGCAATCTCGCTTTGCCTCAAATCACCGTAGGGGCTTTTCTCCGTCCACCGATACGTGGACTGAAGATTCTTCCATGCCTCTATAATTTGCTCGCGCAGTTGTTTTTTGTGAACCGTTCCCGATTTGAGCAAATCGTAGAAAGGCACGCCATGTACTGTTTCGTCGGCATTTCTTTGAAGGAATTTCAAAGCCGCATCATTGATTTCCACAACCATACTGCCTGCATTGAGCAATACCATCGGCTGCGGACTGTCTTCGAACAACTGGCGGTAAAATTCCTGCTGAGAGGCTTCGGGCTGCTCTTGGCTCATGTCCCACCCCAACCAGCGCACATAGCTCCCGCTTTCCGAAACGGTTGTTACCTGCTCTAACCGCGCCTCAAACCTGACATAGTGCAGGTTGCCGTTTTTGTCAATCAGTCGCTGCTTACCTGCTGCGTACTGATGCTCGATGAGTTGCTCGATATAACTGTGGAACAGGTGGCGCTCGTCGTGTGCAATAAAATGGCGGATATTTTCGGGTTTGCCGTCTTTGCCAAAAGCATCAAAAAAATCAGCCATTTCATCGTTTATGCGGATGATACTGCCCGAAATATCGTGCAAACAGACCCAAGATGCCGTATCTGCGGATACTTCATCGGGCGGATAATTCAACTTTTCTTCTAACGCCCTGAGTTGTTGGCGCAGATGTTCCGCTTCCTGCTGTAATAACTGTCTGCTTTTGCCGGTATCGGAAAATATCATGCTGTTTATTGGCTATTGGACGCATACCGAATATAGCAAATTCACAGCAAAGAATATGACTTTTTTGAGAGAAAAGCGATTTTGCCCGCTAAATTTTGCAAAAGGGGTTGGTGCGCTGCTCATAGCCGATGGTAGTTTCGGGGCCGTGTCCCGGGTAAACCACTGTTTCGGGCGGCAGGGTGTACAACTGCGAACGGATGCCGGCAAGCAACTGCTCGTGGTTGCCGCCCGGCAAATCAGTTCTGCCGATGCTGTTGTAGAAAAGTACATCGCCACCAATGCAAAAACCATCGGACGGGCTATAAAAAACCAGATGCCCGGGCGAGTGCCCCGGCACAAAGCGGATTTCCATTTGCGCCGTGCCGAAAACAAGTTGGTCTTTTTCGGTCAGAAAACCCGAAGGCGTGGCGGGTTCATAGCCGCCGAAGCCATATAAGCCCGCATATTGCGGCACGGATGCCAATACACTCTGCTCTTTTTCGGGAATTAAAAACGGGACTTTATAGGTTTGTTGGATAAAATAATTACCCAGCACATGGTCTATATGGCAATGTGTATTGACAAGCAACACAATTTCCAGCCCATTTTCGGCAATATATTGCTGCAAAACGGCCTTTTCGCGCCTGTGATAGCAGCCGGGGTCTATCACTACCGTTTTGCCTTGCGGGTCGGAAAGCAGGTAAGTGTTTTCCTGAAATTCGTTGAAAGTAAATCGGTGTATTTTAAGCATGAGATAAGCAATCAATAAGGAACTTTGTCAAAAAAACGGCCTTTCTGCGCGCACTTCATCAGATGGAAGCGACATTGCAAAAGTCAGCCCCCTTTGCGTAAATGCCAAATATCCGATGTGTTTTTCATCAGGATTACAAAAGTATCTGCATAAAATCAGCCTTACCAAACACCGAAGGTTGGTAAGGCTGACAAGTAATTGAATAGTTTAAACCGAACTTGTCAAAATCCGCTCACAGGGTCTAACTCCTGCTGTTAGGAATTCGGAAAGAGCCTGTGAGCCGTCGCAGACGCTAACAGCGCTTTACACGAAAACAACGTTCTAAATTGCACGCGAATTTTGCGGAAAAATCTTGGAAAAATTTAATTCGGTTTTGTGTTGCACCTGTATTACAGGTCATTACCTGCCCCTACAAATTTACCCGCATCGGAAAAATACAATTCGCAGAATCACATTTTCGTGCAAGCGGTGTCGTTTTGATTTTTTTACACAAAGCACACTGATTTTCAATTGAATAGCAAATAATTCGCGTTAAACTGCGCAATTGATTAAAAGAACAGCACCACCGTCAAACCGACATCTCGGCGCAAAATACCCTGCAAGGCAGTTGTTAGCTGTCATCAAACCTCAATCAAGCCAACTTCCCGCAAAAAGGCATTGTGTTTGGCGGCGGCTTGGGCGGTCGGTTATATTTGCGATGAAAACTGCCCTGAAATGTTTTTTACAGTCTCTACACTCTCCTCATTAATTTAGCAGACAACTGCTCACTGCTGTTATGCAGGCTTTATCTCAATACCCCATTCCGTCAATATTTTTAAGACCGTTTTATCGGTTTGCTCATAGTAGGCTTTGTTGAGCGATTCATTTACCCGCTCATCTATCTGTTCCACAGGAATTTGCATATTTTGCCGTTTCAGGGTAGCGATAAAAACTTCTTTGAGTTTAGCGCCGACCATCCGGCGCACACGCTCGCAGTTGTATATCACATCGCGGAAACTGTCTTCCCAAAGAATTTGATTATCTGCGACATTCACAATGCGCAAGCTGCTCAGGTAGGTTACACCGATACCTTGGGCAATGCCTTCTTCTACACGAATATTTCCTATTTCGCGCTCGCCGGTATAAACAGTGAAACCGGACATCAGATGCGCGGCCGCAGTAACGCGCAGACCACGTGGGTCAATGATAGTGACAGCAGGTTGGTTATTATTTTGAACAATCAGCATGTTTTTTTCGGGTTTAAGGTTGGGGAAGATGATTATTTCAGTCTTTGGGTTGCATCCAGGCGGGTACGCACTTCGTTTTCTATCTGCGCACGATTTACCTGAATTTTTTGCCTCTTAGCGGCATCCATGATAGCCTCGGTGAGCATCTCTGCAGCTTCATGCGCAATAGCTTCTTCCGAATAGACACGGTAATGAAAGCTGCGCTCGGCAATCAGTTGATTATTGCGCGTGTAAATTTTCAGCCCGTTCAGAAAGGTGTATTTCCAGCCTTGTCCAATGTCTTCTTTGATAACAAAATCGTTGGTGAGGGAAATGGCAGCGAAGTAGGTATTGCCTGCGTTGCTTGTATAGCCTTCGGTAAGCAGTTTTTTGCCATCGGCAGAAACACTGAGGCGGGTACCATCAGGCAAAATAACTTTAAAGAGTGCGTTCATTTGAGAAACGTTTGCAAGGGCTGAGGTTGTCATATCTTCTGATGTTTAGATGTTTGAAGATTAATACCCTGCGTTTTGCAAACGTCTCCTTATGAACTGAATAAAAATTATTCTAAGGCTTCAGGTTTTGGGGTGTACCGCTTCAGTGCGTATTTTTTCCCGCGGAAAGTCAGGAAGTAAGTATCGTTTTGGGTGCGATCGTAGGTCAGAAAAAGCCCCAGCGACTGCTGAAAAGCACTGTCTTTCAGTTGCGTATCATCGGCTATAGGCACAAAAACTTGCAGCGTATCTCTGAAAAGATAGGTAGCGGCAGGGGCATCGGCAGGTGCTGCGGTCAGCCACAAAGGAATGAGCTGTTGTGCGGAGTCCACACCTGCAAAGCCCATACCCGTATTTTCCCGTGATTGAATGGTTTGCTGCGGAATCTGTAAAAGTTCCTGTGCAGGTTTTTTCGTTTGTGCCAGTTGCGGTTGTTCCTGCTTATTCCATTGCCAATAGGCAGCAATACCTGCCGCCAGTACAACAGCCGCCGCCGCTGCATAGCGAATGGTTACGGTAAGTACATTTTGCCGTTTTATTTCTTTGTCATAAGCCGCGAATCGTTTTTTGCGATGTTCGCGGGTGAGTGCGGCATCTACTGCCCGATGAGCAGCCACATAAGCCGCCAGTTCGGCATCGGTTTGGAGCCTTGCCTGAAAATTTTTGCGTTCGCTTTCGCTTAACTCGTTTGCCAGATAGCGCTCTACCAGCAAGGTGTCGTTGTCATTCAGTTCCATGTCAGTATTGTAGTTTTTTGTTCCACGCCGGAATCACTATTTCGCGCAGTTTTTCGCGACATTTATGAACAGCTTTTTTCAATGCTTCGCCGCTGCTTTTACCAAATTGGACTGCCAGTTCGTCGGAAGTCCCCCATTTGCGTTCATACCATGCATCTAACAATTGCCGGCACTGCTCCCCGATTTTAGAAAGCCCCAGCCTGAGCACTTGCAGTTGCTCTTCCTGCCATTCGGAGTCATTCTCTGCTGCGCCCAGAAACTTTTCCAAAATACCTGTCGGCGCATCGCCATCTTCATCATTGCCGCCATCGGCAACAATAGGCACGGTCGGATTTTCTTTGCGCACCAGCTTGTACCATTTCTTGGTTGCAATGCCCATCAGGTAGGTGCTCATCTTTGCCTCCAACTGAAAGTTGGCATCGCTGATTTTTTCCATTGCAACAATCATCGTTTCCTGATACAAGTCTTCTGCCTGTATTTCCGTAGTGCCTTTTTGCATGAGGTAGCGTACCACTTTGTTCTTGTACTTTTTATATAAATAAGCCTCAGCCTTGGGGTCATGCCGTTGTATGGCACGCACCAGTGCATGTTCATCGGCAAAGGGGTTGCCCAACGAAAGTATTTTCATGTGTATATACCGTGATGATTGTAAACGTTACCTGTTTATTGAAAAAAATTATTCTTCCGCAACATACCACTGTCTGAGCACTTTCCCGGAGTCGTCCAGTTCTGCCAGCAGGCCACACGCGGGAAAATACCAGCACTTGCTGCCCAATGCACGGGGATTGCCATGGGTTTTTATCAGGCTGTTACCGGTAGTTGGTGCATTGGTTTGTTTATACCAGATATATATTTTCTTTTCGGCAGTCTGTATCACAAGCGGTGAATTTTCCGCTTCGGTTTTCGCGCGGTATTCCATGCGGACAAACAGTGGCGAATCGCTGATGTTACGTGCCAGTAGCTGTTGAGTTGCAATCAGCGGCTCTTTGGGAATGACAGGCGGCTGACAATTCTTTTTGAATGATTCATCCTGATTCAACCACTGCCGAAGGGGTGCTGTCATGCGATAAACAACAGAAGAGCGGCTTTGAAAAACTTCCTGATTGGCTTTGCCGTACCAGATGCCTGTTTTAGTAACTTGCTCAAACAGAGCCGCAGCTTCATCATTGCGTCCAACTGTTGCATAGGCAATTGCTCCCATCGTCTGCCATGCCTGCTGATTCTGTAAAAACATGCCTTCCATTTCTTTTGTCCTGCCGATAACTGCTTCGGGATTACCTGATAACAGCCTCACAGCCATCCAGTTTAATAAAGCAGGCTGGTAGTTTTTATCTATAGCCAATGCTTTATCCAAATAGGTTATGCAACGATTTAGCAGTAGTTGCCGTGCGCCTGTAGCTGTTTCGCCGCGTTCTCTTGGTTTACGCAGTCGCACATCGCTTTCTACAGGCAAATAGTAAGGCATTTCCTGATTGTTAGTTTGTTCGATGACTTGCCACAGAAGCGCTACAGCTGCGTTGTTATAGGCTTCTTTGGGGCCTTTCAGACCGACTGCTTCATTCCGTTTAATGACGTACAAAAAAGCCTGTTCAGCTTGCGGATAGCTCCCTGTTGCCATCAGCAGTAACCCTGTGCGAAACGCTGCAATGAGTTCCTGTGCTTCTGTCTGACTTTCCCGAGCAGTAGCTATGCGCTCCTGTTTGGGCGGATAGCCTTCTAAACGGTCCGGCAACCGATAGTGTATGTAAATTTCACTCATCAGACCTTCGCAAATGTTATAGGGCTGATAGCCTGCAAGGTAAGCATAAAAAGCGCCCAGATAATCTGCCTGTTTTTCTGCTGCGGCATTAGGACTGCTGCTATTGGGTTCTTTGGCAAAGCGTTGTGGCTTACCAAATTGCGCAATCCACTGATGATTGGCATACAAGTGTACCAATTCGTGCCCTAAGAGCATGGCGAGCGCATCTTGCACATGATTACTGAATTTATTCAGGCACAAGTCATAAAGCGACTCCTGCATATCTATCACCGCTTGTCCATGGCGGTAGTTGAGCTCCAGAATCAGCTTGCTGTCGGGGTCAGCTGCATGAATACGCAATAAGGGAGCAACGCCATCGCCGGGGGGCTGCCCGAAGACCTCAATCAGCCGATTTAAAACTTGTCGGGCTGATTTCACCTTCGGGCTGGTGTCAGGCAGCAGTCGCTGTGCCCGCAAAGGTACCACAGCAAATATTAGCAGTAGTATGCAGAAGCAACAACGAATCATATCAGGAGGTATTAAAACACTGGATTAACGCAAAAAAAGCGCCTTTGGTCATTTTATGGTACAAAAAATTTATCCCTTGTGATAGGAACGTTTGCAGAAGGTCGGGTATTAAACCGCAAAAGCAAACCTTATGAAACAAATAGTTCGCAACATGATATGGCTGATAATCATTTGCTTATATGCAAATACAGCCGCTACGCAGGTAATGCCTGACAAAATCATTCAGGAATCGGCGAAAGCCATTGTCAAAATCAGGATGTATTCAAAAACAGGTAAAATCCGAATTTTTACCGGCTTTTTTATTGATGAAAGCGGCACCTGTATGACAGATCTTTATAATCTGGAGAACGCACTGTGGGGTAGTGTCATCACCGAAGACGGCAGTGAGTATGAGATAGATCGCATCACTGCGATTAGTCGCTCGTATAATGCGGCAAAGTTTACGCTCAAAAATACAAAGGGTAGAAAGTTTCCTTTCCTCAATATGGCAGCAGATCCCCGCAACGGCTATCGTTATGCCACTTTTATTCACTCATCTGAGGAAAAAGCTGCGATTTATTACGAAGGTATTATTCATAACCGCTTTATGAATCGCTACACAGACCATGAGTCCATGCACATATCTGCCTTGCCCCGTGAGCGCGAAGGATGGGGCGTACCACTTCTGAATGCCCGAGGAGAGGTAATAGGCATGGTAAGCTACATAGAAGATGAAAAAGATTTCATCGCGGAATACATAGCTCCGCCCGACAGCTGGGAAAAGACAGACCGCACAGTGATTGCCATGAATGAAGATAAAATTGTGCCATTGTTGCGTATCCCTGAAACAGAACCAAACCTGATTTATTATGCCATAGAGCTAACCCCAGAGACTACTTACGTATATGCGGCTTATACCCATACATGGATATATTATGCTAAGCAGTTTTTCCTTTGGAATGAGCGGGACCGTCAGCAGTTTGGCTTCTATATCAAAGACCGGAACACGGGGCGTATGTTTTACCTGAAGGAATCAACATTGGGCAGTAATGGTAAAGGGACGGAGGTAGAGCCCTGTATGACGCAATACTTCCGTTTGACTTTCCCGCCGCTGCCGCCCGATGTGCAGCAGATTGACCTCATAGAGGGTTCATTGCAGGAGTGGAATCTTTCGCAAATAGAGTTGCAGGCAAATCACCCGATTACCATGCGCTCTGTGGCCGAAAAAGAACACGCGCTCAGATACTATCTGCAAAAAATCAAAGTTGGAAAGAGTAATTATTACATGCAAAAGTTCAAACAGACCTTTGAGACGTATCCCGCGCAGCAAGAAATGGCACTTAACGGTCAGGCTTATGCCATGTTGTTCAACGGTGAATCAATAGATGATGTGGTCAGTATGCTGGAAAAATATACGCAGACTGCTAAACCTACTAATCTGACATGGCTCAATCTGTATCGCTTGTATCGCTGGCAGGAAAGTTATGACAAGGCGCTTACAGCCATCAATCGGGTAATTGAACTTACGCAGGGCGCACGCTTGCAGGAGTGGTATGCCGAAAGAGCAAGTCTGTACGAATATTTAAATGATTATGATGCCGCTTATAAAGATTGGGAAACGGCCTCCAAAGTATTCTATGTTGCATCGCAATACTCCCCCTGGATGTTTACTGCCTACAAAATGGCATGTGCCTATGAAGCAGGCAAGGCAGCACTCGCCAAAACCCAATATCAGGAATTGCAAAAGCAGTTGCGCGAATGGTCAGAAGCCAACAACAACGCACAGATAGGGGCAGGGTGGCAGGAATACATTGACCAATATGCACGGAAAATGGGGTTTAAATAAATTGAGAGCGATTGAGGTGGCGAAAACCCTTCGCCACCTCAATCTTCAATCCCCTCACTCACCTACCAGCACAAACGCACCCCAATAATACGGCTCGGGGTGCTTTTGGCGCAGTGCCGCCTGTGCTTCGTTGAACGCCTGCCGCTTGGGTTTCTTTTCTGCCAACCAACGGCGGTAAAAATCGCTCATCAACTCTTGCGTCGGCTCGTCGGCGACTTTCCAAAGGCTGTAAATGACCGCCTGCGCACCTGCAATCTGAAATGCCCGATGCAACCCGTACACGCCCTCGCCGTTTTTGCTCACACCCAAGCCCGTTTCACATGCCGACAGCACAACCAATTCCGTGCCGTCCAAGCGCAGCGATGCCGCTTCGTAGGCTGTCAAAATGCCGTCGTTCGTGCCGTCGGGGAGGCGCTCGCGGTTGTTGAGCGTATGCTCTGCTCCTGCCAAGTACAAGCCGCAGCGCAAGTAAGGATTCTCAAACGCACGTTCACCCTGCAAGCCCGACAGCGACAAACGCTCGGAATGCCGCTCGGCAACGGCTTCAAAAAATCCGTGCGTGGCAATGTGCAACACTTGCGGCGAACGCAACGCCCGCACCTGAGCTTCGCTTGCTTCGGCTTGTTGCCATACCCGATGCGCCACGTTTTGACTTGCCATGATGCGGCTGATGTTAGCAACTTCCGCTTTGGTGCCGGGCAACGGACTGATGCTGCCTGCCCGTTCTAAAGCGCGGTAGGTGGCATAGCCCGAAGCGGCGGCTAACAAACCCTCACTGTTGGCGGCTTTGGGCGCGGCGGCATAGTCAGGGAAGCCGAACAATGCGGCAGATTGTGTGGCAGGCGCAGCCTTGCGCGGCTGTACCAAGTCGCGCGTTGAGCCGACGATGTGAAGGTCTAAGCGGTCTGCCAAGTAGCCGCCTTGGGGGTGCGGCAGCGTCAGCAGGTTGATTTGATGAAAAACCCCATCGGGCGAAAGGTACACGGTGCGGAAATTGCCCAAACTGTCTAAGGTTTGCTGAATGGGCTGCCAGAACAGGCGGTACAGCGAATCAGCGGGCATGGTGCTTTCCTCTTCGGGTTCTACGCCCACGCCGCGCAGAGCAGCCACCGCCGCACGATAGCCTTGCGTGCCGCGGGCTTCCATCAAATCGCCGTGAGGTAAAATTACTGCCTGCGGTTGTTTCAGTTGCGGGGTCAGTACCAAAGCCGCATAGCGGACGGTATCTTTCCACTGTTTATCATACAGGCGAAAACGAACGATTTCCACAGCGGCTTGGTCGGGTTGCAAGCGTTTTTGTACCTCCTGCCAACGGGTAACTTTCAACTGATTATCCTTAGCTTTTGCGGCAAGTTGCTTTTCTATCTCGTTGATTTTGATTTCCAAATTGTCAATTGCCTCAATATCCGGCTCGGATGTATTGAGCATTTCAAGCCATTTTTGTTTGGCTGATTCCCATGCATCCATGGTTTGCAATAATTTTTCATCGTTGGCAGCCAAAATATTCAACCGAAGTCGGATAGTACTTTGCAAAAGAATACCCTTCAGCAGTAAGACATTGTCGTACATGTGTCCCGCAATGGCAGGATTAGCTTTTTTGCGCTTCAGAACAAAGGAACTAAACTTCTCAAATTCATCGGCAACGGTTGCGAGTAAATTTTCCCGCTCTTTTTCGGAAAGCAGATGTAAAAACTCGCTCAAGTGCTTATAGATAATTTCTTGCGATTGCAGCAGCAAAGGCTCTGCTTTCTGATAGGCATCTTCATCGGTATAAGTTGCTGCCGATTGGGATAAAAATTTTGCATAATCCATATGGCTTTCGCCAACAGTTGTTCTGTAAATGCCGCCCGCCTGCCGATAAAGTGCTTGAGATTTTACAAAGTCTTTCAATTTGCCTTTCACTCTTGCCCAATTCGTCAACAGGTGTGCAATTTCGGGGTGATTTTCACCTAAAGTTTGCTTTTGGACTTGGAAAGCCTTTTGCAGCATTTCGTCTGCTTTGGAAAGTTCCCCGCATCTTTCGTACAAAGCGGCAGCCTGTATGAGCGAACGTATATAATCAGGGTGACTTTCGCCGAGTACTTCTTTGCGGGTATGCCATACGTGCAGATGCAGTTTTGCCGCTTCGGGGTTATTTTGCATCTGATACAATTGTGCGATGGCGTATAGAACGTTTAAATATTGAGGATTTTTTTCACCTAAAACTTCTTTTTTGACGATTGCGGCTTGCTGATAGTTAGCGGCAGCTTTTTTGTAATCCCACAAGTTGACGTACAAGTCGCCTAATCGCTGCAATGTGTTGGCATAATCGATGTGTTTTTCGCCGAGCAGTTGTTTTTGTATGGCGGCAGTTTGTTCATAGAGCAACGCGGCTTGATGAAAAGCCCCTTGCTTGTGATAGACGGTTGCCATACATTCCAACATTGCCGCGTAAAGAGGCGATTTTTTACCGAATGTTTTCTCGTGAATTCCGATTGCTTCTTTAACTGTAACAAGTGCTTTGGAATAAGCCGCCATGTCGGTGTAAAGCAACGCCAATTGATAAAGGGAGGCAACGTAATCCGTGTGATTTTTCCCTAAAACATTTTTGCGGATGTTCAATCCTTGTTGCAGTGCGGGCAACGCTTTGCCATACTCGCCTTTGATTCGGTAGAGGCTTCCCATGTTTGTCAGCAAGGCGGCAAACTCGGGATGACGCTCGCCTAGGCGGCTTTTTTGCTTATTTAACGATTGTTCGTACAACTCAAGTGCGCGATTGTATGCCCCTTGTATTCTGTAAATATCGGCTAATTGTACGGCTATGGATACGGTGAGGGGATGCTCCTCACCCGTTTTATTTTTAGAGATTTGATAGGCTTGCTCAAGCAGAGGGCGCGCTTTGTCGTATTGTCCGTTTTTTTGAAAAATTTGTGCCAATCGGGTAATACTTCTCTGATAGTCGCGGTGTTCTTCGCCTTGAGAGACTTTTCTGACAGCTACGGCTTGTTCATAGCTCTGCTCGGCTTTTTTAAAATCGCTCATATCCTCATAAAGCCCTGCCAAATTTTCCAGAAAATCGGCAAAATCGGGATGGTTTTTATTGGCAAAACCGTTGCGCATGTTAACAGCCGCTATAATCAGGGGCAAGGCTTTATCGTAATCGCCCATGCTGCGATACAACGCCCCGATTTGGTTCAATACAGCCGCATAGCCGATGTGGCGTTCGCCTAAGGTGATTTTACAGATGTCTTTTGCCTGTTCAAAACAAGCCATCGCTTTGCGATAATTGCCCATTTTCTGATGTATGCGTCCAATACTCATCAGCGACTGGGCATAAGCCAGATGCTTTTTCCCGAATTCGTCTTTCCGTATGTCTAACGCTTGTTCTGCCAACGAGAGGGCTTGCGCATACTCTCCTTCCAGCAGGCGAATATTGGCTAATCCACTGATTACCTGTGCAATAGCTTGCCTGTTAGCGGGCATACGGGTATTTCTGATTTGCAAAACTTTTTGCATAAGCGAATCGGCAAGTGCATAATTATCCATGCTTTGGTAAATGATGGCGGCATGATACAACGCTACCGCCTGATTTTCCGAGTCGGGAGCAGCCGTTGCTACGGCTTTTTGTGCCGTTGTCAGTGCTTCTTGAAGCGCTCCTTTCTGATACAAATAAAGCGTTTGGCTGTAGAGTTTGTCCCATTCTGTGGCTTGCTGTGCATAAACAAACGAAACATAAAACAATAAAATCAGCGTGATGGCAAATTTCATGGCGGTTTGGCTTATCAATTTATCAAGAATAACGATGCGGCAGGATTAAAATTATTGCTTTCCCGCAAAGGCACAAACAAAAAATCCTCTTGCAAGGCTTTAAGAAATTTTTTCGGCAATCAGGCGGGACGTTTTGCCCGCGACGGTATTAAGCCATAGGACACAACGCCGAAAGTCCCTAAAAACAGGCAGCGAAAGCCAAAAAGCTGATAGAGTAGGCAAATTTCATTTCATTATTACCATGTACAATTTAAAAAAAGTGTGTTTTATTTTCCTATTTGCGCTCTATGGCACAATCGCTTGTGCACAAGTAACGCTTATGCCGCGTGTGGGTGGTAGCATGACTCGTCCTGTTTCCAACTATACCGATGATTTTTATGTATCCGAAGAACTTAACTTCTCGTGGGGAGCCGGGTTTTCCGCAGGCATGGATATCCTGATTCCGATTTCAGGAGGTTTTTCTGTCCAGCCGGGTATTGGCATTGCCCGAAAAACAGGTAAAGTATTTTACAAAGGTGTTTCACGCAGCTATACACATACACATGACATCAAAGGAAGTGGTTTTTTCATAGAACCTTCTGCGCTTTTACGCTTTGATTTAGATGCCGACCAACGCAATTCTTCACTCTATTTTGTGGCAGGACCGACTTTGAGCATTATTGCAGGTGGCAGTGTGGATGATAACTACCTTATGGTTACTAATAGAAGTAATCAGATTGTTTTTAGTGAAAATAAGAGTGCCTTAAAAATTACAGGTTTAGAATCTCAGGAAATTGTACAGCCTTTGGGACTTTCAGGCATAGTGGGTATAGGTTATCGTCTTTCGCTGGGTGGCATTGCAGCTTTTGCCGATGTGCGCTATCAACATGGTTTGATGAGCTATGTAAACGGTAAATACTTTCAACAGCAAGACGGTTGGGATTTTCAACCTACCCTGCGTAAAAATACCCTTGCCTTGAATTTTGGTATTGCGCTGCCGTTGGGTAAATAATCTCAATTGGATTGCCGTTGTTAGTATTCCACCACATAACGGCAATCCAATTTTCATTACTTTTATATTATTCACCAAACTTTAACTCTGATGAAAAAAATCTGTTAGTATTAGCAGTTTTTGTAGGTCTGAGCTTTGCAGCACAGGCACAAAATGACGGTAAATCGCCCAACGTAGGCGATAAAAAAGAAATCAATGCCGAAGAATCCGAACAACTCAATCAGCTTGCCATGGCGCAGTCGCTCGCTGTTTATGGCAAAAAGAACAATTTAGTAGAGGCATTGGTTCTGGCAGCCAAAATGCTTCGCCAAATGCCGGGCTATGACAAACTGGCAGCAGAGAAAAAACCGAAGGCGAAGGAGTAGCTTCTGAAAAAGAAAGCAGTGCCATGATTGTATTGGAAAAAGCAGCACTATTGGCAGAAGCCCGCAAAATAGCAGACAAAGACAAAGCGCTCAACGAACTGATTGCAAGCGTAGAAAAAACCCCCAAGTCGCCGCGGAGCGGTGGGCGGTGCCAAAGTAGCCTATGAGAAGGTATTGGCACTCAGTACAGACACATATGCAGTTCGCTTTACAGGTGGCAGTCGCGCTTATGTGGCTATCAACGGCGACGGCGATACCGACTTGGATTTGTTTGTCTATGACGAAAACGACAACTTAATTGCCAAAGACGACGACCATTTAGACCGTTGCGTGGTAGAGTGGTATCCTAAATGGACGGGGCCTTTTGTGATTAAAGTTAAGAATCTGGGGCGCGTTTACAACAACTATCGGATAGTTACGAATGACGACTGTAATCACTTTCTCACGTAAGAGATTAAAAGTCAATTGATTAAACCTGACAGGTCTTGAAAGACCTATCAGGTTTTTCTATAAACCGACGGTTCGGGATTCAGGATTAAAAAATCCATGAAAAACCCGTATCACCCGTGGGTTTGACGCTTTGCTTGGCTCAATTACTTATCCGTTAATTGCTCTTTGCGTTTTTCACGTACTTCTCTAACCACTGATCCATTTCCCACAGCATGTGCATCACCGATTCTTTGGCACGGTAGCCGTGGCTTTCGTGCGGCAGCAGCACAAAACGGGTAGTTGCGCCGTGCCCTTTCAGCGCATTGTAGAAACGCTCGCTCTGAATAGGAAAAGTGCCGGAGTTGTTATCGGCCTCGCCGTGAATCAGCAGGATAGGTTCTTTGATTTTGTCGGCATACATAAACGGCGACATTTGGCTGTAAACTTCGGGAACTTCCCAGAAAGTACGTTCTTCGCTTTGGAATCCAAACGGTGTCAAAGTGCGGTTATAAGCACCGCTGCGGGCAATTCCTGCACGGAAGTAGTCGGTATGTGCCAGCAAGTTAGCCGTCATAAATGCGCCGTAGGAGTGGCCGCCTACTGCAATGCGGTTTTTGTCCATTACGCCTAAGCGTGTACCCTCCTCTATCAAGGCTTTGGAGTTCAGGTCTAATTGCTGCACGAAAGAATCGTTCGGCTGTTTGTCGCCCTCGCCCACAATAGGCATGGCGGCGTTGTCAAATACGGCGTAACCTCTTGTTACCCAGAAGATGGGCGAGCCCCATGAAAGGCGCGTAAAGCGATACGGCGAACCGCTTACCTGACCTGCCGCCGCCGCACTCTTGTACTCGCGCGGATAAGCCCACACAAAAGAAGGCAGTGGGCCGTCTTCTTTTTTATAGCCGGCAGGTAGGTACAAATCGGCGCTCATTTCAACGCCATCGGCACGTTTGTACTTGATTAGTTGCTTGGTTACACCTTTCAGCCCTTCATACGGATTGGGGAAGAAGGTCAGTTGTGTGATTTGCTTTTTCTTCAAATCGCGCAGGAAATAGTTCGGATTTTCGGTGGTTGATTCACGCACCGTAATCAACAGTTGCTTTTCGTTATTGATGATATCCACCGGACGCTCGTAGTAAGGGGCTTCCGAACGCCACAAACGGGTAGCTTTTTTGGTTGTCAGGTTGAATAAATCAACAAACGGACGGTCGCCTTCGGGTGAAGCACCTGTGCCAAAGAAAAAGATAGTGTTGTCTTTCTGGATGTCTAACACACTGCGGCCGTAGGCATTGCGCTTGGTGCGGGGCGAGCCCGGGTCGGTGTAAGTATCTTCATAGGAGCGGTCAAACAGCACCACAGGGGCTGCCTGTGCATCAGGATGAATGATTTGTACCACCTCTTTGCGGGTAGCCCACCAACGCTCGCGGGCGAAAGCCATTTTTTCGTTGCCCCAAGTAATGCCCGTAAAACGGAATTTTGTGGCCAGAATTTCTTTGGGCTGTCCGTCAAACGGAGCGTTCAGTGCAAATACGCGGTCGCGGATAGCTACTTCCTTTTTGGGGTCGCCTTCATCCTGTGCCTCTACCCATACGATGGTGGCAGGTGCATCGGCACGCCAAGTGTGGCGGCGCGGCCCTGTCGGAACGGCATCAAAACCTGTGGGTAGGTTCTCTGCCAGCGGGCGCTCTGTCAAAACTTTTACCTGTTTGCCCGTAGCAGCGTCATAAACGGCTACCTGATAGGGGAAATTATTGACAGGCACTAAGTAAGAAAACGGGCGTTTGATTATCTGCATCATCACAAAACGACCATCGGGGGAAGCAGATGCATCGCCAATCATGCCCGCATCGCCAATCATGGTCAGCGAACCGTTCAAATCGGTAATGGCAGTTTGTGCAGTTGCATAATATTCAAAAATCTTTTCGTCGGAGGGCGATTTCAACAAATCCTGATAGGTGCGTGCCGGTGCGCGTTTGCCCACATTTTCCTGAACCACAGGGCCTTGCGGTACGTTATCGGGAGCAGGAGCGGCACCGCGGCCTTGCGGCACAATGGTACAAAGCAGGCGGTTGCTGTCGTTCATCCACTCAAAAGGGTTGCCCAGCACGCTGTTCAGCGCAAAGTTGCCCACGCGCTTGGCCGTTGCAGTTGCCACGTCAATTACCCACAGTTCAATGTGCTTGTCGGTAGTATGTGCAAAAGCGATTTTCTTTTCATCGGGCGACCATGATACGTTGGAAATCAGCGGATTGGCAGGCATACCTTTTATCTCTATTTCCTCCTTACCCATCAACTTGCGCAATTTGATGCCGATAATGTAACCGGCACGGCTCGGGCCGTTGGTATTGGGGTTGATGCGCAAACCGGCCAGTCGCAACTCGGGTTGGGCGAGCTCAGCAATGCTCGGCAGTTCAGACTGCATGAGTAGCACCATCCATTCTCCCTTGCTGTCAATGCTTACAGCCGGTGTAGAAGGGGCATTTACCAAATCAACGATAGATTGAGGCGGCGTTTGGTACTTGATGTCTGTTTGTGCCAGCAAATTTGCGGCAGGGCTTAAACCACACAACAGCAGCACAGCACCTTGAAACAGTAGTTTTTTCATAGTTAAATCTGTGTTGTTTAACGAATATGCCAAAGGTAAACATTTTTTCCGTTTGCGTGAGGCTGGTTCATGCAACAGCCAATGACCAATAGGCAGTTGCTATCTTCCGCAAATGCAGTGTTTTTCACAAATCACTTGCGCTTTTGATACAATCCATTCAGCGAAATATCAGCACGCACAACTTGAAGTGTCCAATTGCTTAAACAGTAACCGCAAAGTGCAAAAACTGCCGTTTTTTTATTAGTTTGAGTGCATGAAACGGAACATGTATTTGACAGGATGGCTATTGCTCGGCATATGGTTGCTGAATGCTTGCAAGAGTTCGGAAAAAACAACAGCGGCAGCATTGCCTGCGCTTTCGGCCGCCGAGATTCTGAAACGGGCTGTGGCTGCTGCCGGCGGCGACACATGGCAGCGCCCGCAAACTTTGGTTTTACAAGGCACTGCCGATTTTTTCCCCGACGGGCGGCAGGATATGAAAATGCACTTTGACAAATATGCCATGTACCGCGTCTATCCGCCCGAAAACGACGAAGCCCACAAAGCCAACGGGCGCGTACGTTTTGATGCGGCAGAAGGCGACTCCGTATTTTTCAAATTGGCTTTTGACGGCAAAACCTCATCCACCTACCTCGCGCCCAAGGCCAAGCCCTACGAAAAACATTTTGCATGGAGCAACAACTTCGGTTTCGGCATCATCCGCTTTGCCGATTCGCCGGGTTTCAGGCTGGATTTGCTTGCCAACGACCAAGTAGAAGGTTTTCCTTGTTACTTCATCCAAATTACCGACCCCAAACAGAGCAAAACCTTGTTTGCGATAGATGCTAAAAATTTCTACATCCGCATGGTAGGTTTTGATACAGAAGTAGGCTATCACTATCGCATTTACTCCGATTTCAAACAAGCACCTAATGTTTCCTTTTTGCAACCTACCCGTGTGCGTCTCTATTTTGAAGGGGCAAAATGGATGGATATCCATTGGAAACAATTTGCTGTTAATCAGCCAATTGACCCGCAAGTGTTTGTAGCAGCGGGCAAATAGGCTTTTTTTAAGCAAGTAAAATTAAACGGGGTTCGGGATTTGGATGCGGGATTTGCCGTTTTCAGTTCTTTATCATCTGACTATCAATTTGTTATGAAAAATTTTTACCGCATTGTACTGCTTTGCACGCTTTGGCATACAATCACTTTGGCACAGTCGCCCAAGCGGGAGTTTCGCGGGGTATGGGTTGCCCACGTAAGCAATATTGACTGGCCGAGCCGCCGCGACCTGACCGCCCAACAGCAACGGCAGGAGTTTATCAGCTTGCTGGATGAGCATAAACGCAACGGTATCAATGCGGTGGTTGTGCAGGTTCGCAGTGCCTGTGATGCGATATACCCCAGTGAAATTGAGCCATGGAGCGAATGGCTGACAGGCAGGCAGGGACAAAACCCGGGCTATGACCCACTGGCATTTATGATTGCCGAAGCCCGCAAACGTGGCATGGAGTTTCACGCATGGTTCAATCCTTTTCGTGCCGTTACCGATGTGCGCTCGGCAAGTATTGCGCCCAATCATATCAGCGTTACCCGCCCCGAGTGGATACTGGCCTATGGCAATTTGCGCATCCTCAACCCGGGTATCCCCGAAGCAAGGGCGCACATCCTACGCGCTGTAATGGACGTGGTACGCAAATACGATATTGATGCCGTACACTATGACGATTATTTTTACCCGTATCCTGTTACGGGGCAAACGCTGGACGATGAGGCTACTTTCCGTGCTTTCGGACGCGGAATTGCCAACATAGACGACTGGCGACGCGACAATATAGACCTTTTCATTCGTGCCTCTTACGACAGCATCCGCGCTGCAAAGCCTTGGGTTAAGTTTGGCGTATCGCCTTTTGGCATCTGGCAAAACCGCAGCACTGCCCAACCGCTTGGCTCGGCTACCTCCGGTTTACAAAGTTTCAGCGCTATTTATGCCGATTCGCGCAAATGGGTAGAACAACAATGGATGGACTATGTAGCCCCCCAAATTTATTGGACAATCGGCTTCAACGCCGCACGCTATGAAGTATTAGTGCCTTGGTGGGCACAAAACAGCTTCGGCAGGCACTTGTACATTGGGCAAGGTGCCTACCGCATCAACGAAACAGGCTCAGATGCCAACTGGCGCAACCCCAATCAGGTGCCGGAGCAAGTGCGCCTGAACCGCCGTACCGCCGAAGTGCGTGGCAATATCTTTTTTAGTTCCCGCTCGCTGGCTGCTAACCCGCTGGGATTTCGCGATTCGCTGCGCAACGACTTGTTCCGCCTGCCCGCCGTGATTCCGCCGATGCCGTGGAAAGACAATGCAGCGCCGGCAGCCCCCCAAAACCTGACCGCTACCGTTGTGCGCAACGGTGTGGAATTGCGCTGGAACAAGCCTCCGGGCACACAGCCGCTGGATGCCACACGCTATTTTGCCGTTTATCGCTTTGAAGCGGGCAGCAACATCAATACAGACGATGCACGCGCCATTCGTATCATTACTCCGAATGATACTACCGCCTTTACCGATGAAACCAACACATTGGCCGATGTACGCTACACCTACGTAGTTACGGCATTTGACCGCCTGCACAATGAAAGTCCGCCGTCTAATCCTGTAAGCGTGCTGGTAACTTCCACCGAAGAAGCAGTTGCTCGTGTCGGTCAGCTTTTTCAGAACTATCCCAATCCGTTTGCACAGGAAACCCGCATCCGCTACTACTTGCCCCAACGCAGCGAAGTGCTGTTACAAGTGTATGACCTGACAGGCAAGCCCGTAGCCATCCTTGCCGAAGGGATGCAAGAATCCGGTACACACGAACTTACATTTGATGCCGACCGTTTATCGGCAGGGGTGTATATTTGTACGCTCCATACGGCCTATATGCAAATCAGCAGGCGCATGGTATTGGTGAAATAATCGCACAACCATAAATCAACTCATATGACGGCGCATTTTTACAAGAAACTTTACAAAAACATCGGCGTATTGCTCTATGCCATTGCCAAAGCCGACGGCCAAATTCAGGACAAGGAAATTAAGGTCATCCACCGAATTGTGGTAGAAGACCTTGCGCCACTGGAAGAAAGTGTAGATAACTTCGGCACGGATGCCGCCTTTTTTGCCGAATTTGAATTTGAGATTTTGCAAGACCGCGACATCAGCGCACAGAAAGCGTTTGACCGATTCGTTGCATTTGCCAAAGAAAACCAGAAAAATCTTTCCCCTGAACTGCGCGCGCTTATTGTCAAAAGCGTAGAGAAAGTAGCAGCGGCCTATCGCGGCACCAACAAAGCCGAGGCAGAAATGATTGAATCGCTGAAAAAGCATCTGCTCTAAATTTTTTTTCACAAACAGGGAACGTTTGAAAAACTGCGGTATTAAATAGCAGAAAACACTCAATCAAGCGTTCCCTATGAAAAAGTTTCAGCTCATCCTGTTCGTTATCCTGCTGTTGGCAGCCAATGCCTTTTCCCAAAACCCTGAGGCTGTTTTTAAGAAAGCCATCAAATCTTCTGTCAATGTGATTGGCAAAAACCAGTCCGGTTCAGGGTTCTTTGTGCTGCCTGATGTGGTGGCCACCAACTTCCACGTGATTGAAGGCGAAGGCGAAATTGAAATCCATGCCAACGATTCCGAGCAAAAATGGAAGGTAACAGGTGTGGTCGGCTATGACATTGCTGCCGACTTAGCTCTTTTACAAGTAAACGGCAAAGGTCAGCCGCTTGCCTTGGGCAGCAACCCGCAGGTAGGACAACAGGTGTTCACCATTGGCCGACCGCTGGGCCTGTCCGCCACTTTCACCGACGGACTTATCAGCGGTATGCGCAGTTTTGATGATATTGAGCACCTGCAAATCAGCGTACCCATTTCATCGGGTAACAGCGGAGGGCCACTGATTAACCTGCAAAATGAGGTAATAGGTGTCATCGTAGGGTCAATGGTACGCGGCCAAAACCTCAACTTTGCCATCCATGTCAATCATCTGAAAACCCTTTTGCAGAATCGCTTTAACACACCGATGCCATTAGTTAATCTGCTCAAAGCGATGGTAGTAGAAACGCAGCGCTCTGCAACAGGCTACACCAACGAGGCCGCCTTTATTGCCGATGTGCTTACCATGTTGAACGATTTCAGAAAAGGCCCGTGGCCAAGTCAATACGGTTTGAGTGCCTGCAAAAACAACCTGACATGGAACGACTTACTGGCACAGGCGGCACTCTCTACATTAGACAAAGTTAAAGGCGCAGCCCCGATGACGGTAAAAACTTATGACGGAGAAACCTCTATGCAACGCGCTCTGCTGGCAGGCGTAAAGGCCAATGGTATCCACGAAATGCTTATCCACGGTCATGAAAACATAGAAGATTGCCTGAATGCATGGATAAAATTCCCGCAATTCCGCAACAAAATTTTAGACCCGCGCATCAGAGAGATAGGTATTGCACGCCAAGGGAAATACTGGTCTATGATGCTATTGTATTGATAGCGTAGTTTCAGTTACTCAAATAAAGCCATCCCGCATTTTTCGGGGTGGCTTTTTTATTGAACGCGAATTTAAATGCTATGGAATCTTGGAAAAATTAAATTTGGTTTTGCGTTGCACCTGTAGGGACAGGGCATGCCCGTTGCACGTCGCCTGTCCCTACGAATATGCTCGCATAAGCCCCTTTGCCAAAAAACAGTAAACCGGTGCAGAAGCATTTCCACACCGGTTTACAAAAATTTAAGGTTTCAGTGATGCCTTAGATTAGTTGAAAGTATAGCGCACACCAAATTGCATACGATACACATCACCAAAGCCTGTAGAAGTAGCATAAGTTGTATTAGGCAATACAGGAGCCGTAGTAGTACCTACGTTTACCAAGCGATAGGTTGGTACGCCCTGTGCGTTTACACCTGCAAAGTTCAACGGAGTAGTAGTGATGATGGTGTTACCTACACCCCACTTGTCATTCAGCAGGTTGCCTACGTTGAATACGTCCCAACGGAATTGCAACTTGTTCTTAGGAGTAACTTTCACGTCAAGTTGCAAGCTGAAGTCTGCACGATAAACCCAAGGCAATATAGCACCGTTGCGCTCGGCATACTGACCACGACGTGAGCTCAGGTATTTATCTTGGTTGATGAATGCATCAAACGCAGCAGCTTGTTCTTCCGGAGTAAACGTACGGTTGCCAATTACCAGAGGCAGGAAAGTCAAATCGCTGGCACGGTTCGGGATGAACAACAGGTCGTTACCGTTCAAACCATCACCGTTCATATCGCCGTTGATGCGGTAGCTGAAACGACCCTGATTGCGTGCTTCGTAGAACAGAGAGGCAGTCAGCGTAACCAGCTTACCAAAGTTTTTGCGATAGTCAATAGAAGAAATCAAACGATGACGCTGGTCGTTATCAGAATAAGACATTTCGGGCAGGTTGTTGCCGCGAACGGTTGGCAGACCAGACCATGAAGAGAATGCAATAGAAGCAGGGTCAATCAGGTTGCGTGAGTCGCCGCGGTTGTAAGCTACCATCACGTTCAGACCAAAGTTAAAGCGCTTCTCTAAGCGGGCAGTGATGTTGTAAGAACGGCCTTGGTTAGTGTTTTTCAGTACAATCGCATCTGTAATGTTCGGGTTAATACGGATAGCGTTGTTCTGGGCAGTACCGGTCAAGCCTGAACCCGGGAAGCGAGGACGGTTGTCAGGGCCGTTGAAAGTAGCAGTAGCTGCTGCACGGTTAGCATCAATATAGTAAGCCTGATTTACATCTTTGCTGTAAATGACCTCCAAAGTACCGATGATACCGCCCGGCAATTTCTGGTCAATCGCGATGTTAGAACGCCATACCTGAGGGAAACGGAAAGATGGGTCGGTTACTGCAATGTTGAAAGAAGAAGGCAGTGTAGGGTTCGCAGGAATATGACGACGAGGATTGGGGTCAAATGGGAAGGCAGTAGTGTTGTCAATGTTAATCAAACCTGTCAATACACCGTTGTTGCCTATCTGGTTAGAAATCCACACGAAAGGAGGACGACCTGAGAAGATACCTGTTCCGCCGCGCACCTGTGTAGTTTGATTCTTGAACACATCCCAGTTGAAGCCTAAGCGAGGCGACCATAAGATGTTAGAGTCAGGCAGTTTAGCTGTGTTGTAACGTACAGTAGCGCCTGTTTCATCGCGGAAGCTCAAATTCTGTACAATAGGGTTGAAGTAACCTGTCTCGGCAAAGAAAGGCACATCTACACGCACGCCGGCAGTTACTTTAAAGTTGTCGGCAGCTTGGATTTCATCTTGCAAGTAAATGCCTGCATATGTTACCTTGGTAGGCTGTACAGGTTCTGCGCCACCGGGAAGAGCTGAGTAGTTCAAGCGATAGTTACGCACTGTTACAGGAGAGGTAGTACGTCCCGGGTCTGCCAAATAAGCGTTGGCGGCAGTATAGAAATCTTGCAAAGAGTTAAACGCGTAGCGACCTTGTGAGAATGGGAAGAACACGTTCACGAATGACAAACGCTCCAAGTTAAAGCCGGCAGTAATGGTGTGCTTACGACCGTAATAAGTGAAGTTGTTTTGCATTTGGAACGTTTTGTAATTCAACTTGTTGTTTGGCGTGAAAGGCTCAAAACCAAAGGTGATATAGGTTGCGCCGCCTTGTGCAATTTCAACCAACGGGAAGAATGAACCACGAGAAGCGCGGTCTTCGTTCTGATAAGTATAGCCGATGATGAAGTTGTTAGAAAACTTGCCTTTAAAGTTAGAGTTCAACTCGGCAATTGCAGAACGGATGTTTTCCAACTGAATGTAGTTAGAGTTCTGATAGTTCAAAGCGTTCAAGTTGCCGCGACGATTACCCAAAACGGTGGTACTGTTACTTACCAAAATATCTGCTTGGGAGTTCAAGTGGTTGTAACGAACGCTCAACTTATGATTGTCGTTGATGTTATAGTCTAAGCGAGCCAAGAATTTGTCGCTGCGGGTTTCGTTGTTATAACCTTCGTAAGGGCCTGTTTCGTAGTTGAAACGAGTGCGCAGGAAGTTGCTCAGTTCGTCGAGGTCAGAGCGCAATACGCGGGTTACGTTACCGCCTACTGTTTCGCCGCCGGCATTAGAACGGAAAGTAGTACCCGGTTCTGTCTGACGCTCCAACTCACCGTTAAGGAAGAAGAATAATTTGTTTTTAATAATCGGGCCGCCAAAACGGAAACCTGTTTGCGTTACGTTAAAGTCGCCGACAATTACATCTTGACCTTTTGCTTTTGTACCAACCAGATTTTTATTGCGGTTGTTGTAGAAAATAGAACCGCTGAATTCGTTGGTTCCGCTGCGGGTTACGGCGTTTACGCCTGCACCAACGAAACCACCCTGACGCACATCATAAGGAGCAAGGTTTACCTGCACTTCTTCAATCGCATCCAGAGAGATAGGAGACTGACCTGTACGGCCGCCGGGCTGGCCTGAAAGACCAAAGCTGTTGTTAAACAATGAACCGTCAATGGTAATATTGTTCAAACGGTTATCCGCACCGCCAAAAGAACCGTTACCGCTTGCCTGAGGAGTCAGACGGGTAAAGTCGTTGATAGAACGGTTCAGCGTAGGCATGGTGGCAATTTGCTCTTTGCCGATGTTAGTAGCAGCACCTGTACGGTCAGAACTGAAAATATCGTTGCGGCTGCCTGTAATCACTACTTCGCCGAGCTCAACGTTATCTTCTTTCATAGTGAAGCTCACATCTGCAGCAGTACCCAGATTCAGGAAAATGTTCTCCTGAGATTGCTCTTTGTAACCCACAAAAGTTACCGTTACTTTATATGGGCCGCCTACACGCATACCCGGGATAGTGTAACGTCCGTCAAGTTGGGTTGCAGTGCCATAACGGGTTCCCGAAGGCACGTGGATGGCTACTACGTTCGCACCCGGCAAGCCCTGACCTTTGTCGTCAAGTACCTTACCTGTCATGGCTGCAGTGGTTACCTGCGCTTGTACAGCTGTTGCAGCAAACAAGCAAAGCAGTGCAGCAAACACATTGAGTAATAATTTTCTGGTCATAAGAATGCTTTTTATTGCGCCGCAAAGTTATGCGTTACAACAAGCATCCGTTGTAGTCCAATGTTAAGAAATTGCTAAATACTCTAAAGCCGACAGCCCCAAGAAGCAGTGCTGTCGGCAATGATGCTGTTTTCAGCTGAGAATCCATCGGAATTTGTATTCCAATTGCGGAGTTTTGATGCGTTCTGCTATACGTTCCAAACGGGCAGGAAGTTGCAAAAGGTATTCTCTGGCTTTCTCGCCGGAGTCTTTTAATTGGGGCAGCCCTTCAATATCCCACTCTTTGAGCAGTTGCCGCAAAATATCCACATAGTCGGTGGCCGTATATACGCCCAGCCGCTGCGCCGCATCTGTAAAGTGCGCAAATGTTTTACCTATCTCTACGCCTATTTCGCGCATGAAGTGAGCGGGCATTACTATTTTCTTGCGCATCATATCCTCAAACGCCAGAATGGCTTCGTTGGGGTCAATCTCAAAAATATGGCGAATGAAAGTAATATAAGCCTTAGCATGACGGGCTTCGTCGGCGGCCACCTGTCCGCAGATTTTGGCAAGCAGCGAATCGCCCTGCTTCTTGGCAATAGATGCCACACGTCGGTGTGAAATATTGGTTGCCAACTCCTGAAAACTGGTATAAATAAAAGTGCGATAAGGGTCATCGCCAATCTGTGTATCAAAGCCGTCAGCAATCAGGTATTGCGTAGAGGCTTCCATTTCGCGCATATTAATTCGCCCTGTCAGGTACAGATAGCGGTTCAACACATCGCCGTGGCGATTCTCTTCGGCCGTCCAGTGCCTTGTCCATGTACGCCAACCACTTTCGCGGTCGGCCTCATGTACACCTTTAACCGTATGAATCCACGACTCATAGCTGGGCAGTGCTTCCTCCGTAATGGTATCCCCAATCAGCACAGCTACTAAATCATAAGAAAGTTCGCGCGCACGCTCCTGCAAACGCTTTACTTCCTCAAAAAAATTTTCCATCGACGCGTTGGGCAAAAGGTCTGCCGGTTGCCAGTTTTCGTCAATCGGACGCAAAAATTCCTTTACATAGCCCAGAATTTTTTTGTCGAGAAATTGCATCACTTCACTTCTCGCAGGCTGAGAAAAACTCATCGTGTTTGTTGGTTACGTACTAAACTAATATTTCCATTTCAACGCCTTTACACAACGGCGCGGGCTTAAAAGTAGAGTGAACTTTGGTGAAATTACGCATTTTGCAATAAATTTGTAGAAATATTTTTTGATGGAAAACTTCGAGTACAATACGGAGCGCAGCCAGCTAATCCTGAAAGAATATGGCCGCAGCGTACAACAAATTGCAGATTATATTGCTTCCAGACCTACCAAAGAAGAGCGCACAGCCCTCTCGCATGTACTCATAGGTCTGATGAAGCAACTCAACCCATCGGTACGGGAAAACATCGAGACTCCGCAACGCATATGGGACCACTTGCACCATATGGCAGGTTATAAATTAGATATAGATGGCCCTTTCCCGCCGCCGCAGCCGGGCGAATTGTTCCAAAAGCCACAAAAAATGCCCTACAATTCCCACGCGATTACCTACCGTCATTACGGCAAAAACGTGGAGTTGATGATTGAAAAAGCCATCAAACTGGAAGACCCCGAAGAACGGAAAGCAGCCGCTATCAGTATTTTCAAACTAATGCGCACTTTTTATGCGGCATGGAACAAAGAAAACACAGAAGACGAAGTAATAGCCGCGCAGTTGCGTGAACTTTCCAACAATCAATTAGATGTGGATATACAATCGCTTCGCTCGGAATATGCTGAAAGAGAACACCGCTACAAGCCACAACATCAACAACACTATTCCGGCCATTCATACGGCAACAACAAGCGCAAAAAAGACAAGCGCAGGAAGTAGGCTGTACGGGCTTTGGTGCGCAGCCTGTTTGGTTGGTTTTTTCTTGCCTATCGCACCCCCGGCCATTATTGGCAGTTGGCATCGCAAATTGCATGTGGTTAGTTTGGCCGCTTATAAGGTATGGGGAACGCTTCTCTTTTGGATGAGCGCATTACCCGTGCGGGTTGTCGGGCGGGAAAACCTCCCCAAAGGACAACCTTACATTATGACCCCCAACCATGTTTCTTATTTGGATGTACCGCTGATGGTACATGCCATCCCACACCTGTTTGTTTTTGTGGGTAAAAGTTCGCTGGCCAAAATCCCTATTTTTGGGTACATCTTTCGTCGGGTACATATTCCCGTCAATCGTTCTAACCCTAAAAGTGGACTGGGTGCTTTGCAAAAAGCCAAAGACCGCCTCGAGCGCGGCCGCAGCGTGCTGATTTTCCCCGAAGGCGGTTTCGGCCGAATTGCTCCGCCAACCCTTGCGCCTTTTAAAGAAGGAGCATTCCGCCTTGCCATTGAAACAGGAGCGCCCATTGTGCCCGTAACCATGCCTTACAATTGGCAAATTCTGCCCGAAAAGTCAGGTTGGCGCGTATTGCGCAAGCAGGCTCTGGTAGTTATACACCCCCCGATAGAAACCAAAGGCCTTACACTTGCCGATGTGGACATGCTCAAAGAGCAGACCTATCAAATTATTGCAGACGAACTTACCCGACATTTTCCGCAATCCGTTATCCGTCATTCATAAACCATGGAAATTACGCCTGAAGCCTTAGAAAAAATCGCCCACTTGGCGCGCTTGCAAGTAGCCCCGCAAGACCGTGAAAAACTATTGGAAAGCCTGAACAAAACAATTGCTTGGGTAGATAAACTCAGCGAGGTAGATACTACGGGCATAGAGCCGCTTACGCACATGACGCACGAGGTCAATCGCCTGCGTAAAGATAAAATTGAACAGACCCTGACACACGAACAGGCACTTTCGCAAGCACCCGACCACGACGCCGATTATTTTCGCGTACCCAAAGTAATTGATTAACAGAGTATTGCAAAAAAGTTACAAAAAACTTTCAGCAAAGGCTTGGTGGATAAAAAACCGCGTTTTACTTTTGTGCCACCAAAAACAACAAGGCGGTGCGGTAGCTCAGTTGGTAGAGCAAAGGACTGAAAATCCTTGTGTCGGGGGTTCGATTCCCTCCCACACCACGAAAGCCTGTAAAAACCCTGTCTGAGGCACTTCTGACAGGGTTTTTTCTTTAAATTCAAGTACACAAGACCGTACACACTTTTTCAAAATAAGCAGTTGAGCAGTTGAAAACCGACCTTCAAATTGCTTGTAAAGTCGGTTAAGCGTTTTTACTGACGATTATTTTTTGGCTTGCTTACATTTGTTTCGGTGTAAGTAAAAAAGTATATGCATCCGCATTTGCCGAAAACCGTACACTTTTACGTACATTTGTAGCCTCATTTTCCCTCAATTTCCATGATTAAGGCTGATAATCAAGTATTTTCCCTCATCCAAAAAGAGTTTGAGCGCCAAACTCACGGCATTGAACTGATTGCTTCCGAAAACTTTGCCTCACCTTATGTGATGCAGGCTATGGGCAGCGTGCTGACCAACAAGTACGCCGAAGGACTGCCCGGCAAGCGCTACTACGGCGGCTGTGAAATAGTTGACCAAATTGAAAACATTGCCATTGAACGCCTCAAACAACTGTTTGGTGCAGCTTGGGCAAATGTGCAACCGCACTCGGGGGCTCAGGCGAATGCGGCCGTCATGCTGGCAGTATTGCAACCCGGCGATAAAATTCTGGGCTTTGACCTCTCGCACGGCGGGCATCTCACCCATGGCTCACCCGTGAACTTCTCGGGAAAACTCTATCAGCCTTCATTTTATGGTGTTGAACGCGAAACGGGACTGATTGACTGGGACAAAGTAGAGGAAACAGCCCTGCGCGAACAGCCTAAACTGATTATCTGCGGCGCTTCGGCTTACTCTCGCGACTGGGATTATGCCCGCCTCCGCGTCATTGCCGACAAAGTGGGTGCCCTGTTGCTGGCCGATATTTCCCATCCTTCCGGACTGATTGCCCGCGGTTTGTTGAATGACCCGCTGCAACATTGCCACATCGTAACTTCCACTACGCATAAAACCCTGCGTGGCCCTCGCGGCGGAATCATTATGATGGGACAGGATTTTGAAAATCCGTTTGGCATCACCAACCCCAAAGGACAGATAAAAATGATGTCCGAACTATTAGACGGTGCTGTTTTCCCCGGCACACAGGGGGGGCCATTGGAACACGTAATTGCTGCCAAAGCCGTAGCCTTCGGCGAAGCCCTTTCCGACAGCTACATGCAATACGTTAAGCGCGTAGCCGAAAACGCACAAGCACTGGCTAAGGCTTTTGTGGACATGGGCTACCACATCATCTCCGGCGGAACAGACAACCACCTGATGCTGATTGACCTGCGCAACAAAGGCATCAGCGGCAAACTGGCAGAAAATACGCTGATTAAAGCCGACATTACCATCAATAAAAACATGGTGCCGTTTGACGACAAGTCGCCGTTTGTTACTTCGGGTATGCGTATCGGTACGCCTGCCATCACTACCCGCGGACTGGTGGCTGCCGATATGCCGCGCATTGCCATGCTAATTGATAAGGCACTGATGAATAATGACAACGATACCATACTTGCCGAAGTGCGCAAAGAAGTAAACAGCTGGATGCAACAGTATCCGTTGTTTGCCGAATCGGAAGAGTTGGTAGCGGCTATGTTCTAACAGCCTGATATACAAAAAACCCGACAGCACCTGCAAACTGTCGGGTTTTTTTCAATTGATGCGTGCTTTATCATTTGCGCGCCGATACCTGCACGATAGCACCGGTATTCTGGTCGTGGAAAGTTCCCTGCAATACGTTGCCCCTGATGCGGAAAGTCCCCTGCCCTGTTGTGCCAAATAGCGTCTGATAATTGACAGTCGCATTGCCCGCCGCATCTACGTACCCTGCCCCGCTTGCCGAAACAAAAGATTCCCCCAAAAAATAGGAATATTCGGTGATTGTAATTTGATTGCCGTTTTGCTCAATCAGGTAATACGCCCCCGTATTATTGCTGTCCATCCATTTGCCGGCAATGTTGGGAATGTTGCCATCGCTGCTGTAACTGCCCGAAGGCGGCGCAGAGGGCTGATGTTGTTTCAGATATTTTTCGCGTTCGCGCAGGTCGTTTACTGCTTCGGTTTCATCGCCGCCATATTGCGACAGCACCTTTTTTTCCTGTTCAGCTTTGAAATTTTCATATTCCATGCGCTGCTTTTCCAACTCTAATTTTTTCTTTTCCACCTCAATCTCTGCCACCTGTTTTTCCAGTTCGGCTTTACCTTTCTCGCTTTCGCTTTGCTGATAGCGATTGAAATAAACAACAACCGCGATAATGGCAACAATAATGCCCACGATTTTATACTTCCCGATGATTGATTCAATGCCATCCATGGTATTTTCAAGGTTTTGAAGTGAAAAAATGATTGAAACAGCAAGCCGGGCAGCGACTTTTCCTAAGTTAAAAATTCTTTCGGGAAAAACAGGGCAGATGAAAAAGAATCCCCAAATTTGCGACAACCAACCTTGGCATATGCAAAACGAAAGCCGCCATCTGATATTAAACAACCGCCAGATTACACAAAAAATCAGGCGCATCGCTTTTGAAATTTGCGAACGCAATTTTGAGGAAAAGGAAATCATCGTGGCAGGAATTGCGCCACAAGGCTACCTCTTTGCAGAACTGTTGTTAGGCGAACTCAAACAAATTCTGCCGATTACGTGGAAACTCGTAAAGTTGAATATAGACAAACAAAATCCTGCCACCAGCCCCGTAACGCTGGATGTGCCTACTGAGCAGTTACACGGCAAAACCATCATTCTGGCAGATGATGTACTTTATACAGGCAGAACTTTTTGCTTTGCCATTCGCTCCATTCTGGACGTACACCCCAAGCGCCTGCAAACGGCGGTGATTGTGGACAGAGGGCATCAGGAATTTCCAATTGCCGCAGATTATGTGGGCTACGCACTTTCTACGACCGTTCGCCAGCACGTAGATGTGCATCTGGATAATCCGCAGCAATTGGCGGTTTACCTGCGATAGAGTAGCAAGTGAGCACTTTAAAACGCGCTTTCAAATCTTCTACTGCCAAGTGTGCAGAGTGTTCTTCCAACGATTATTGATTTCTGCACTTTGGGATTGAAGCTTTGCGAACCCCGCGGTAAAAAAGCATGTGTTAATTTCTTACATCCGTTCAGGTGCCTGAATACCAATCAGTTGCAGGGCAGATTTCAGGACTTTGGCAGTTTGTGCCGAAAGGGCTACGCGCAGGCTTTTCAGAGCCGCATCCGACTCGTTGAAAATGGACAGTTCCGCATAGAAACGGCTGTAAGTTTTCGCCAGTTCATAGGCATAAGCGGCAATCAGTGAAGGTGCGTACTCGTTGGCAGCATCGGCAATGCGCTTTGGATAGGCTGCCAGCGTCTGAATAAGTTCTACCTCTTGCGGTGCAAGCACCGAAGCAGCAGCAAAAGCAGCAGGCGAAGCATCAATGCCCGATGCCTGTGCACGGCGCAAGATAGCCGCAATTTTCGCGTGCGTGTATTGGATATAAACGCCTGTATCCCCTTGAAAATCAATGGATTCTTCGGGGTTGAAGAGCATTTTTTTCTTCGGATCAACGCGCAGCAGGTAGTATTTCAGCGCACCCATTGCCAAGGCATGATACAGTGCTTCGGCTTCTGCACTTTCAAAGTCATCAATTTTGCCCAATTCTTTGGTGCGTTCGCGGGCAATTTTCACCATTTCATCTATCAAATCGTCGGCATCTACTACCGTGCCTTCGCGGCTTTTCATCTTGCCGCTGGGCAGTTCTACCATGCCGTAAGAGAGGTGATAGACTCCGTCGGCGTAGCTTCTGCCGAGTTTTTGCAGGATGAGTTTGAGAACTTTGAAATGATAATCCTGCTCATTACCAACCACATACACCGATTTTTGCATCGGGAAGTCGGCGTACTTCATGTCTGCCGTGCCGAGGTCTTGCGTGATGTAAACCGAGGTGCCGTCGGAACGGAGCAGGAGTTTTTGGTCTAAGCCATCAGCGGTCAAATCTACCCACACCGAGCCGTCTTCTTTCTTGAAAAACAGCCCCTTGGCAAGTCCTTCTTCCACTACGGCTTTGCCGAGCAGGTAAGTATTGCTTTCGTAGTAGGTTTTGTCAAAATCAACGCCCATTTTTTGGTAGGTGGCATCAAAACCTTCGTACACCCAGCCGTTCATGGTTTGCCAAAGTTGTACGATTTCGGGATTGCCTTCTTCCCATTGGCGCAGCATTTCCTGTGCTTCTAACAGTAGCGGGGAGTTTTTGGCGGCTTTTTCGGCTAATTTTTCGGGGTCTTCGTTCGGATAAGCAGCCTTGTACTCTTCCAGCAGTTGCGCAGTTGCTTTCTTGTTTTCGCGGTCAAAAACCACGTAATAATGCCCTACCAAGTGGTCGCCTTTCATACCCGAAGATTGCGGGGTTTCGCCATTGCCGAACTTTTGGTAAGCCAGCATGGACTTGCAGATATGGATGCCGCGGTCGTTTACCAGATTGACCTTCATAACATCGTATCCGTTGGTTTTCAGGATGTTAGACACCGAATAACCTAAGAAAATATTGCGCATGTGCCCCAAGTGCAGCGGCTTGTTCGTATTCGGTGATGAATACTCTACCATCACTTTCTGCCCGTTATTGGCAAAAAGTCCGTAGTTGGGGTTGTTGGCAATTTGTGTCAGGGTCTCAATCCATACGGCTTGCGAAAGCGAGATATTCAGAAAGCCTTTCACCACATTAAACTTCGCTACTTGCGGATTGTGCTGCACAAGGTATTCGCCGATGGTTTGTGCCAACACTTCGGGCTTTTCTTGTACTTTTTTAAGAAAAGGGAAAATCACCAGCGTAACATCGCCCTCAAATTCTTTGCGGGTGGTTTGAAAAGTTATTTCACTGTCCGAAAGTTGGATGTTGAATTTTTCCTCAAAACACTTACTGATGGTTGGAATCAGTGGCAGGGCGATATTCATGTTGATACAGTTTTAGCTTAAATCGTGTGTCGTTAAAATGTCGCGCCCTTTTGCGGTAAAAAGCTATGCCGCAAAATGAGCAAAAGTTTAAAAACGCCAACAGCACAAACAGTATGTGCCTATGCGGCTGCAAAATTAGTGGAAAGCCAACTGAAATACATCAGAAAGCCACTATCTTAGCCATCATTTCCTAAAATCCTGATTATGCGCATTTTTTACACCTTATTTTTCGTGCTGTTGCTGCTGGGCAGTTGCGGCAAAAAGCAGTCTGCCGATTTGATATTGCACAACGGACAGTGCTATTTGCCCGACAGCACTTTTGCCGAAGCAGTAGCTGTTGGCAACGGCAAAATTCTGGCAGTCGGCAGCAGTGCGGATATTTTAGCACAATATGAAGCTGCGGAAGTGCTTGATTTACAGGGCAAGTTGGTGCTGCCCGGCTTACACGATGCACACGTGCACCCAATTGGCGGGGCTACCGAAACGGTACAATGTCAGTTGAGCGGGCTAAACACCATCGCAGAAGTGCGCCAAGCCATTGCCGACTATGTGAAAGCTCACCCCAACGATGAGTGGATACTTGGCAGGGGTTGGGAACTGCACGTATTCCCGCCCGACGGCAATCCTTCGCGTGCCCTGTTGGACAGCATCGCGCCTGACCGCCCTGTGTACCTCAGGTCTTGGGATGGGCACTCCGCATGGGTGAACAGCAAAGGCCTTGAAATGGCAGGCATCACTGCCAAAACTCCCGACCCGCCGCAAGGACGTATTGAAAAAGACAGCAAAGGGCAGCCGTCAGGTACGCTGCGCGAGGAGGCGATGGGCTTGGTAAGCAAGTTGATTCCCAAAGACACCCACGAGCAGCGTGTGAATTTGCTGAAAACTGCCATGCAAAAAATGCACGAATTGGGCATTACAAGTTTTACAGATGCCTCTGCGCCCCTCTCCTACTTGAAAGCCTATGAGGAGCTACACCGCAAAGGTGAATTAAATTCGCGTGTAATCACCTCATTGTCAGTTGGTTTAAATGGCATCGTTCCTGTTGCTTCCTTAGACAGTCTGCGCCGCATCTATACCAAAGACGAGTGGCTGCGGGCAACATGTGTCAAAATTTTTACCGATGGTGTACCCGAAGCACACACGGCAGCGCTGTTAGCCCCCTACGACGACCGCCCCAACGATACAGGCATTTTGAACTATAACCCCGACGAGTTGTGCCGCTACTGCCGACAGTTGGACAGTGCAGGCTTTCAGATTCACTTCCACGCGCTGGGCGATAAGGCAGTGCGCGTTTCCTTGGATGCCGTGGAAGGCAGCAATCCCGCTTTGCGGCACAATATTTCGCATTTGCAGGTAATAGACTCCGCCGACCGCGCGCGGTTTGCCCGCCAACAGGTGGTAGCTAACTTCCAACCTTTTTGGGCAAAAGGCGATTTATTGAATATCAACCTGATTTCCAGAATTTTAGGGCCTAAACGTGCCCGCAGCCAATACCCGATGGCAAGTATTTGGAACACCGGCGCACGGCTGGCAGCAGGCAGCGATTGGCCGGTTTCTACGGTCAATCCGTTTGAGGCTATTCAGGTGGCAATAACCCGTATGCAAATCAATGTGCCGGACGACCACCCGTGGATTCCCGAAGAACGCCTGACTTTGCATCAAATCATCCATGCTTACACGCTGGGCGGCGCTTACCTGATGCATCAGGATAACATTACAGGCAGCATAGCACCGGGCAAAGCAGCGGATTTAATTGTACTTGACCAAAATCTTTTCAAAATACCGCCCGCCGATATTCATAAAACCAAGGTGTTGCTCACTTTGGCAGGCGGCAAGGCCGTACACCGAAAGGGAATTTGATAGCCTTTTTGCCTATATTAGACACCGTTAAACTACAAAAACAATGAAGAAACTCACTTTACTTGGCGTTGCAGTCCTTTTCAGCGCAGCAGTTAATGCGCAGGACAAACCCAAACCCGAAGAAACCGAAGTTTGGGAGCCTGAACCCAAAGTAATTACGGCTCCCGGTATGGGAAAAGCTCCTTCCGATGCTATTTTATTATTTGATGGCAGCAACCTCAACGAATGGGTGAGCGCCAAAGACGGCAGTGCTGCCAAATGGGAAGTAAAAGACGGTATTTTTACCGTTGTGCCGGGCACGGGCGACATCCAGACCAAACGCACCTTTGGCGATTTTCAACTGCACATAGAGTGGCGCTCGCCCGATGAGCCTAATCGCAAAGGGCAGGACAAAGGCAACAGTGGCATATTTATGCAGGGGCGTTATGAAGTGCAGGTTTTGAACTCCTACGAAAACCGCACCTACTCCAACGGGCAGGCGGCAAGCATTTACAAGCAACACATTCCCTTAGTGAATGCCACCTCTAAGCCGGGCGATTGGAATACCTACGACATCATTTACACCGCGCCGCGTTTTCGCAAAAATGGTTCTTTGGAACGACCTGCCTACATAACCGTGCTTCACAACGGAGTGGTTGTACAAAACCATGTGGAAATTCATGGAACGACCGAATACATAGGCGCACCCAAGTACATTGCACACGGCAAAGGCCCTATTTTACTGCAAGACCACAGCAACCCTGTGAGCTACCGCAATATCTGGATTCGGGAAATGTAAACGTACTGCGGCCAACCTTTGCGCCTTTTGCAGCATACAAGATAGCAGCAGTGTGCGCTGAATCTCAAATACAAATTACGCATATGAAATAACGCTGTCGGGAACAATCTCCTGACAGCGTTTGCTATGTAAGGCGGTACTCTTCCCTTGATGTATCGGCAAATGTCCGTAAACTATGCGCCCGATGAATTGCTTCTGTACTTTCCCCAAAAATAAACCGCCGAAACCAGCATCAGCAGCGTGCCAACGATACATACGATATAGCTGCCTTGTATGAAAAACGGCAGCCAACCCGTAGATTGTTGTCCAAAATTTTTATAAAGCAATACCGAAACACTGCCTACATAGCCAAAAGAATCGGCAAGGTAAATCAGGAAACCAACATTGCCCGCATGGCGAAAGGTGGCAATCAGGCGGTCAAACAGCACGCTGTTGAAGGGAACATAGCCCAAGTACAAGCCGAAACCAACGCTGATAATCCACCAAACAGGGGAAACAATGCCTGCCTGAAAACCCAGCGTAGCCAATCCCACAAGCAGAAATCCGCCGCCAATCATGGCGTGGTTGATGAGGAAAGCACGCAAGTTGTCTTTTACCAGCATCATCAGGCTGACGGCTATCATTACGGCCAGCGCAACGGGCGTTTCGGTGAGTGTAAACATCTGCGGTGAGCCGCCGTAGCCCAATGCCTGCCATATTTCGGCAGCGTAGTTATCGCGAAAATCGCGGTAAATGGTGAGCAGGATATATGCCAAAATCAGGCTCAGCAGCCCGAAAGCAAAACGGCGGACAAATGCCAGCCGCTCTGCACCGCTCATAGGTTCGCGACGGGTGCGGGCTGCTTCGTCCTCCGCAGAAGGCGGCGGCAGTTGCTCCAACAACCAGATGAACCCGACCAGCGGCAGCGAAAATCCGACAGCTACGACCAAAGGCATCAGAAACGGGCTGATTCCCAAACTGTTGATTACCCACAGGCCAATGGTTTTGGAAATTCCCGAGGAGAAAATGAAACTCACGGACAACCCTGCCCCCAGCACTTCGGTTACGCGCCGCCCTTCCAAATAACCAATCATCAGCCCCCAACCCATGCCCAAGGGTAAACCGTTGAAAAACAGACAGATAATGTTATAGGGTGGCGGCACAATTGCAAACCCGACCCATGAGGCCAGTGCCACGGCAACCATAATGGCAATGCTTAGCGCCCGTTTGCCCCGCGACATTTCGGCAATCAGTTTAATGCCGATGAATTTGGACAACATATAGCCCAGCACCTGCGCCGTAATCAGCCAGATTTTGTAATCTATCCCCGCAAAAGACAAGCCCTCAAATGTGGCAGCCGTGAAAGGCTTTCGCAAGGCGAAAATGCAGGTATAGGCGCAAAAAGCCGCCCCTGCGGCATAGGCAGAAAAGACGGCGGGAGAGCTTCGGGAAAGCCGCTGTTGCAGTGCTGACGACATATCGGTTGAGTTAATAGTTGCAAAATATACTGCAAATGATTGATACTCAAACTTTGCGATATTTCACACTTTCCATACTTGTATGCTTGCAATGAAATCAACGCGAAAGAAGCGATGCGTTTGAATTTGCGCAGACGGCTTACTTCCTGAAAACCAGCAGTTCATCGCCCAACAGATTTTCCCGCGCTACCATTCTGCCCTGAGGACGCGGTGCAGCGATGCCGTCGCCCATGGGATGCGCTGAACGGAACAGGCGAATTTCATCGTATAAATCCAAAGCAATCAGGGTTTGCAGCAATCGCGGGCCTGCTTCCACCAATACCGACTGTATTTTTCGCTCATACAAATCGGCAAACAGGTCAGTTAAAAATGTACCTGCGGGCAGTTGCTGCCAAATCAGACCGGGCTGCTCTTCGCTGCGGTGCAAGTTGTAGCAGATGGTAGGCTGTGAGCCGTCAAACAGGTGCAAATCGGGTGGCAGTTGCAGGCTGCGGTCAATAACTATGCGGTAGGGCTGGCGGCGGATAATCGGAAAGTCACGCACGTTCAGGCGCGGGTTATCGTGCAGGGCTGTCCCCGCCCCTGTCAGAACGGCATCCTCTTCGCTGCGCCACTTATGCACCAACTGCCGCGAAAGGCGGTTGCTAATCCATACAGGGCGGCGGTCAGCGGCGGCCATCAAGCCATCGGCACTTTCTGCCCATTTCAGGATGATATAGGGGCGTTTGTGGCGCATAAACGTAAAAAAACGGCGATTCATTTCGGCTGCTTCGCGCGCCAGTACACCCGTTTGCACCTCTATGCCTGCCTCTTGTAACTTGCGGATACCGTTGCCGCTCACCAAAGGGTTAATATCTACATTCGCCACAACAACTTTGGGGATGCGGTGGCGCACAATCAGGTCGGCACAGGGAGGCGTTTTACCAAAGTGCGAGCAAGGTTCAAGCGTAACATACAGCGTAGATTCGGACAGCAGTTCAGGATTGGCAACAGCATTCACCGCGTTCACTTCGGCATGTGCCTCGCCGTAGCGCCGATGATAACCTTCTCCAATGATGACTCCGTTGTGTACAATCACACAGCCAACCATCGGGTTAGGGCTAACGCTGCCGCGCCCCAATTGGGCAATAGCCATGGCGCGCTGCATGAAAATTTCGTCCGTATGCACTTTCTAACTGCTTTTTTTGTTTCTTATTCAACTACTGCCGTTTATTATCGGCTGATTTTTCACACTACCCGACTTACTATGATTACTTCAACAGAATTTTTTCGCCTTTCTCTCACTCGGCAATGCACGCTTTTAGATAAGGAAGGCTATTTGTTAGGCAGTCGCCAAAGCAACAATTACAAAGTCAGGCTGTACCTGATTTACGACTTTCTGGTAGAAGTCTATTTTGAAAACGGCGGCTGGATAAGTAGCACCTCCCTACCTGAGCCTTATCTGCTGAACCTGTACCCGCACCATTTTGGCGAGGCATAAGTTTTTTTAAGAATACAGGTTTTTCCACCAAATTCGCTAACAGAGCCTGCAACTTCTGTTAGAAATTTTTACTTATGTACCCCAACAGAAGTTGGGCATTAACTGGCGTAGTATTTTAATTCTTCCCACGTAATGCGCCCTTCGTAGAAGGCTTTCCCGATAATTACGCCGTATAAATCCAGCGGCTGCAAGGCTTCCACATCGGCAATGCTGCCGATACCGCCGCTTGCAATCAGTTGTAAATCAGGAAATTGCTGCATGAGCTCTGCGTACAGTTCGCCTGCTGCGCCCTGCAACATACCGTCGCGGCCAACATCTGTACAAATGGCATACTTCACGCCCTTTGCGATATAGTCGCCGATAAAATCGTTGAGCGGCAGTTCGGTTATCTCCTGCCAACCGCTAACGGCTATCTTACCGTCGCGTGCATCTGCTCCCAAAATGATGCGGTCGCTGCCATAGGTTTGCAGCCAACGGGTAAACATTTCGGGATTTTTAACAGCAATGCTGCCGCCTGTTACTTGCGCTGCTCCGGCATCAAACACGCGGCGAATGTCCTCATCGCTTTGTACGCCGCCGCCAAAATCAATATGCAGCGATGTATGGCGGGCAATGCCTTCCAGCACATGCAAATTGACCACTGTTTTGGCTTTTGCACCGTCCAAATCTACCAGATGCAGGTGCGAAATACCCGCATCTTCAAAACGCTGCGCCACTTCCACGGGGTTGTCGTGGTAAACCGTCATTTTTTGATAGTCGCCCTGTGTCAGGCGTACACATTTGCCACCAATCAGGTCTATGGCAGGTATCAAATACATGGTATAAAATATTTAGTGTGATTGACAGGTTGCTTGCAAGAACGTTTAAGGGCTGCCATACCTGACAACCCTTGCTGTTTTTGGCAATGAATTAATCAATCAAGCGTTTAGTAATAACATCGTAGCTGTCAATGCGGCGGTCGCGGAGGAACGGCCAGTGCGTGCGGTAGTAGTCGCTTTGTTCTAAGTCAATGGTTTGCACGTGGACTTCTTCCTTGTCATGGCTGGCTTGATACAACACTTTGCCGTAGGCATTGGCCACAAAAGAGCCGCCCCAAAACAGCATGTCGCCCTCCTGACCAACGCGGTTTACCGAAACCACAGGCACGCCGTTGGCAATGGCATGGCTGCGTTGAATGGTTTGCCAGGCACTGTATTGGTCTTGGTTCACCTCTTCGGTTTGCGAAACAGCCCAGCCGATAGCCGTCGGGTAAAACAGAATTTCAGCTCCCATCAGTGCGGTAATGCGCGCTGCTTCGGGATACCATTGGTCCCAGCAAATAAGGATACCCAACTTGCCGAATTTGGTGTCAAATACTTTGTAGCCCAAATCGCCGGGGGTGAAATAGAATTTTTCATAATAGCCGGGGTCATCGGGGATGTGCATTTTGCGATACTTGCCCAAATAGCTGCCGTCAGCATCAATCACAGCCGTTGTGTTATGGTACAAGCCCTGTGCACGTTTTTCAAACAGGGAAGCAATCACCACAATGCCAAGTTCTTTGGCAAGCGCCTGAAACTGCTCGGTAGTAGGCCCCGGAATAGCCTCTGCAAGTTTAAAATTGTCATAATCTTCTACATCACAGAAGTAGAGCGAAGTAAAAAGCTCCTGTAAACAAACAATTTGAGCGCCTTTTTGAGCGGCTTCGCGCGTTTTTTCCAACGCTTTGGCAATATTAGCGGCTTTGTCTGCTGTGCAGCTCATCTGCACCAAGCCTACACGAACTTGTTTCACGGTTGCGGAATAAAATTTTTGCCGCAAAGATAGCATTTGGCAGCATTAAAATTGCCGAAATATAATTGGCTGTAAATCATACAATTGTAATATTAACGCATTGTTACGGTTGCAAAAAAGCGCCGTTAGAGGCAAATTTGCACTATGGAGAAACGTTGGGTAGTCAAGCCCGTCCCCGAACAGGAGCAAATTGCAGCTCTCGCATCCGCCATTAATGTAAGTGCGCCGCTGGCAACTTTGTTGCTGCAACGCGGTGTGCGTACTTTTGAGGAAGCACGTGCGTTTTTCCGTCTTTCCTTAGACCAGTTGCACGACCCTTTCCTGATGAAGGACATGGACAAAGCCGTGTGGCGACTGGAAGAAGCTATACGCAACGGGGAGCGCATCCTTATCTATGGCGATTACGACGTGGACGGCACCACTTCCGTGGCCATGTTCTACACCTTTTTGCGGCGTTATTACGGCAACGTGCTGTTCTATACGCCCGACCGCTATACGGAAGGTTACGGTATTTCCATTACCGGCATTGACTGGGCAAAAGAACAGGGTATTTCGCTGATAATCAGCCTTGATTGCGGCATTAAGTCGCATCGTGCAATTGGCTATGCCGCCGACTTGGGCATAGACTTCATCGTTTGCGACCACCACCTGCCGGGCGATACGCTGCCCCCTGCCTATGCCATTTTAGACCCCAAACGCGCCGATTGCGAATATCCTTACAAAGAACTTTCGGGCTGTGGCGTTGGGTTTAAGTTTCTTCATGCCTTCTCCATCAGCAACAATCTGCCCACCGAGTGGCTGTTCAGTTTCTTAGACCTGGTGGCCGTGAGCATTGCCGCTGACATCGTACCGATTACGGGCGAAAACCGCGTTTTGGCACATTTCGGCCTGAAACAACTCAACAGCAATCCGCGACCGGGCTTAAAAGCGCTGATAGATATTTCCGACCTGCGCGGCGAAATTGAAGTGGCCAATATTGTTTTCGGTATCGGCCCCCGCATCAATGCCGTTGGACGGGTGGCACATGCCAGCCATGCCATCCGTCTGCTTTCCTCCGATAACTTGCAAGAAGCGGTAGCACTGGCCGCCGTAGCCAATGCCAACAACGAAGAGCGCCGCGAGTTTGACTCCAACATTACCCGCGAAGCCATTGAAATGATAGAACAGCATTTTCCTGACCGAAAAAGCACCGTACTGTTCAAAGAAAATTGGCATAAAGGAGTAATTGGCATTGTGGCGGCACGCTGCATTGAGAAATTCTACCGCCCGACAATTATTCTGACCCAGAGCGACGAAAAAGCCACAGGTTCTGCCCGTTCCATTGTCGGTTTTGATATTTACGAAGCCATCGCCGAATGTGCCGACCTGCTGGAACAGTACGGCGGACACAAGTATGCAGCAGGCTTAACCATGCCTATTGCCAACTTGCAGGCCTTTCAGGAGCGATTTGAGCAAATTGTTGCCGCCAATCTGCGCGAAGAAGACATGTACCCGCAAATTGAAGTGGATTTAGAGGTGTCGTTGTCGCAGATTTCCTTTAAATTCCTGAATATCATCCGCCAAATGGCACCTTTCGGGCCGCAGAATATGCAACCTGTACTGGTGGCTCGGCGCGTGCAAGTATTGCCCGAAAGCGTGCGCGTACTGAAAGATATTCACCTCAAATTTGCCGTCCGTCAGGATGATTCCGTTGTTTACGATGTGATAGGTTTCAGCATGGCACCTGATTATGAGGCGATTGTACGCAGCGAGCAACCCATAGACATTGCCTTCAATTTACAGGAAAACGACTACAAAGGCCGCAAGTCGCTCCAATTGTTGCTGCGCGATGTGCATCTGTCGCAATAGCAACCCACAACACGGTTGCTCCGCAACGCTGTGTGTGCTACGGATTACAGGCGGATTTCGCAGGGTTCTTTTTGGTTAAAAAACTACAATCAACATTTTTGCCCGTTATTATCCGCCAAAATCTGCTTGCTGCGTGTTTGGGTGATGTTTTTCAGCTTGCTCAACCGCCTTTTTTCTTGTTGAATTGCGTGGTTCGTAATCCAATACCTATCCCGAGATGCCATCTCCCATCGGTTGATGCAGTTCTGGCATTGTAATAAGCGGGCACTTGCAACGCCAAAGCCTTGTAGCAAAAAGTAAGTCCCATTCCCAGCGCCGGCGTAACAAAAGCATTTTTGGGTGTTGCGTGGTCTTGTTTAAAACGCAAAGACGGCAACATGCCTAATATAATCCGTAAATTCCCTTTGGTAATATTGATGTTAGGGCCTGTACAGTTTAAGAAGCCCCCATCGTTTACATAACCGCCAACAATAATTCCATCGTATAAAAAAAGTTGCGCTTTACCATTGGTAGCACTTTGCGCATGAATTGTGTAAGTAAGTAATGCCAGTAATACCGATAGTGTAAACTTTTTCATAAAAAATCAAGCCGCTACTCGTAACATGGCAGATTGATAAAATGTTTTCAGAATTTGCTTCATCTGTTCATATTCCACCAAAAAGCCATCATGCCCAAAAATAGAATCTATTTCTGCATAGACAGCATCGGGAATGTAGTGTGCCATCAATTTTTGTTCCGCAGGAGGAAACAGAATGTCGGATGAAATACCTATTACCAGTGTTTTAGAGCGAACAGTGGCAAGAACTTGGTCAATTTCACCGCGTCCCCGCGCTATATTGTGACTGTCCATGGCCTGCGAAAGCCGCAAGTACGCAATTGTATTGAATCGCTTCGTCAGTTTTTCGCCCTGATATTGCACATAACCTGCCGCCCTGAATCCCTTTAATTTTTCGTTGGTGTCTTCATGCTGGCGCAACTGATAGGCTTCATAGTTCCGATAGGAAAGCAAAGCAATGGCTCGCGCCGCTTTTAACCCGTGCAAACCTGCATCGGGGCGCGGCTCGCACCAAGTCGGGTCGGCATAAATGGCCATGCGCTGTGCTTCATTAAAGGCTATGCCCCAAGGGGAATGGCAAGCATTGGAAGCCAGCAAAATCAGATGTTGAATCAAAAGCGGCTGCGAAATTGCCCACTCCAAAGCCTGCTGACCGCCCAAAGAACCGCCAATACAGGTGTGAATCTGCGTGATATTCAAATACTTGCGCAAAAGCTCATGCGCACGTACCATATCGCGGATGGTTACTTCGGGAAAGTCGGCGTAGTAATGGCCGCCCGTCAGAGGATTGACAGAAAGAGGCCCTGTACTGCCATAGCAAGAGCCAATAACATTGGCACAAACAATAAAGTACTCTTGCGGGTCATAAAAACAGCCTTCCCCAATCAGGCCGTTCCACCAGTCGGCCGCATCTGCATTGCCGGTAAGTGCATGACACACCCATATAACGTTATCGCGCGTTTCGTTGAGCACGCCCAACGTAGTATAAGCAATTTGTAGCTGTGGCAAAACAGCCCCCTGCTCCAATGCAAAAGGCTGATTTGATTCAAAAACATATGTGCGGGACTTTGTTTCCATAAACCTGATTTTCCGGAACGCTTGGGGCGCAGGGGTTTGCGTTGCCTTATCCACTTTTTTGCAAACCCCGCACCCGTTGCAATTACTTGATTATCAACACTATTAAACCAAAACTCCTTCCGGTTCCGTTACCTTCACCAGCGCTTGTTCAATATCGTTAATGATATCGTCCACGTGCTCAATACCTACCGAAAGGCGTAGCAAGGTCGGTTGCACACCTGCGGCCAACTGTTCCTTATCGGAAAGTTGCTGATGCGTAGTAGAAGCGGGATGAATAATCAGCGTTTTGGCATCGCCCACGTTGGCAAGATGGCTGATAAGTTGCAGATTATTCACAAACTCGGCTGCACGCTCGCGGCTGCCTTTCAGAGTAAAAGTCAGCACACCTCCAAACCCTTTTTTTAGGTATTTGCGTGCAATTTGATGGAACGGACTGCTTGGTAAACCCGGGTAATTAACAGATGCCACTTCGGGGTGCGCTTCCAACCAGCGGGCAATTTTCAGCGCATTTTCTACTGTTCGCTCCACTCGCAGCGAAAGCGTTTCCAAACCTTGCAGCAACAAAAATGAGTTAAAAGGGCTTAAAGCAGGGCCAAAGTCGCGCAGACCTTCTACACGAGCGCGGATGATAAACGCAATGTTGCCAAACGGGCTGTTGCTGCCAAAAACTTCCCAAAAATTTAATCCGTGATAGCCTTCGGCAGGCTCGGAGAATTGCGGAAACTTGCCGTTGCCCCAGTTATAGTTGCCGCCATCTACAATAACGCCGCCGATGCTGGTTCCATGGCCGCCAATCCATTTGGTCGCAGAAGCCACCACAACATTAGCTCCGTATTCAAGCGGGCGAAACAGATAGCCGCCTGCCCCAAACGTATTATCCACAATCAGGGGCAGGTCGTACTTGCGTGCCAGTGCTGCCACCTTTTCAAAATCGGGTACGCTGAAAGCACCGTTGCCAATTGTTTCTACATAAATAGCTTTTGAGTTGGCATCTATCTGTGCCTCCAAATCCTCGGCGCTGTCGCTGTCGGCAAATTTTACTGTAATGCCTAATCTTTTAAAAGCAACTTTGAATTGGTTGTAAGTTCCGCCATACAGATACGGACTGCTAACAAAATTATCGCCTGCCTGTAAAATATTATTCAGTGCAATAAACTGCGCTGCCTGCCCCGAACCGACTGCCAAAGCAGCTACACCGCCTTCCAAGGCAGCAATGCGCTTCTCAAAAACATCGGTTGTAGGGTTCATGATGCGGGTGTAAATGTTTCCAAACTCTTTGAGCGCGAACAAGTTAGCACCATGTTCGGAGTCTTTGAAAACATAGGAAGTAGTCTGATAAATAGGCACTGCCCGCGAACGCGTAGTCGGGTCAATGTCTTGTCCGGCATGAAGCTGGAGCGTCTCGAAATGAAGTGATTTTGACATGGTTTGTTAATTAATTAAAACGAAATGAAGAAATTATAAGAAAGATGTAAACGTAAAGCACTGCAACGGCAGCGCCTAAGCCCATAGGGGGGTAATCAGCTAAACAACAGGAGAATTAGCAACAACAGCAGCAACAGCACATTCGCATGGAAATGCTGCCGATAATTGGAGAAACAGTAGGTGCGGAAACCAAAAAAGCCGAAAGATATTCGGCCACTGATGCAGATGGAAAATAAGAATGAAAGATGTTGCCCTGAGCGTTCATAACAGCAATTAATTTATATTTCCCTGATTGGGTTAGGAATTAGCACCTTGAAAATTTCAGGTTGCTAAGGGTTCACAGAGCCTAATCTCTCCCCCTTTCTTTATAAATCAACTGCCTGAGCAATTGACTGATACTACAAAGGAATGAAGTACATTTGTCAATTCCAAATTTTGCAAGCGTTTTTTGAAAAAAATTCAACAAACAGCCCATTCTATTGTTCCGACAAATACTTGTGGATTTTGTTGTAAATATAGTCGGCGTTTAAGTCCACACCGCTTACTGCCACTTCGGCTTGGTCATAGTACGGGAACCGCTTTTGGTATAATTCCTTTAACTTCTCGAGCATGTCCTCCGCATCTGCTGTTGCCAACAGTGGTCGCTCCTGTTGTTGCCGTTCAACTCTGCCGGCAATGATTGAAAGCGGAATATTGATAAAAACAGCCAAACCGTGCTTATTGATTTGCTCCATATTGTCATAGAAGCAAGGCGTTCCGCCGCCGGTTGCAATAACACAGCGCGACATTTTGAAAGTACTGTGCAATGCTTGCTTTTCCTTTTCGCGAAAATAATCTTCACCTTTCTGCGCGAAAATATCGGCAATACTCATCTGTTCCTGCTCGGCAATCAGCTCGTCCAAGTCTACAAAATGGTAGGCCATCCGACTGGCCAACAACCTGCCTAAGGTGGTCTTTCCGGAACCCGGCATACCCACTAAATAAATACGTGAAGGAATCATTCAACAATCATCGGGTTTGCATTTCGGCAAGCAATATACAAAAGGGTTTCTAACAGAAAAGTAATACATTTGCTTAATTGCGTTTTTTTGCCGCTGTTATGAGTGTATTCAAACTGAAAACCCTGATGTACTGGTGCTATGGCATAGTTGCCATGCTGATTTTTTCGGCCAACTTTGTGGGTGTAGCAGCTTATCAGTATGATGTGGACAGCACGGCCGTACAGCATATCGGCCTGTACAGAGAACTTGCTACGCTGGCAAGCGGGCTGTTGCTGGCGGCAATCATTCCGGCCATAGGCTTGCGCAGACTTTTGCCGATGTCTTTTCTGTTCACGGCCATTATTTCGCTGGTAATTTTTATACAACCTTCGGCTATTGCATTCCACATTTTGTATGTCAGTCTTGGTTTCATTTTCGGTGCTCTTCAAATCGGCTTCCTCAACGAACTGGCAAGTATTAATAAACACGAGACAGGCCTACTGTCAGACGTTTGCCACCTCGAGGCCGTGTATGTATCGGGGATTTTGGCCATACTTGTTGTTTCAGGGATTATCATGAAGCTTCAGCAATTTGAATTGCACTATTTATACCTCGTAACTGCAATCATTTGTACAGCAGTAGGGCTGTTCGTTATTTTCCGGAAACAGCATTTTTTCTTTGATGAATCGCAGGCAACGGCACGTGAGGTTGCACGGCTGTGGGTGCGCACGCTACCGGAAATATTTAATGCGTTGAGCAGAACCTTGGTCATCCTTGCCCTGTTTTGTTTAGGACTGACCATTATCGTAACTACGTTTTTGCTCAACTGGGTAAACCTGTTCAATACGGCCACTTTACAGCTAAGCGACAACCTTGTTTGGCAGTTTTCCATTGTATTGATTCTTTCTACCATCAGCGGCAGGTTGGTTATAGCTGCGCTTGCCCACTATCTGCCCCTGCTCACGCTCCTGTTAATTATCATATCTGTCAGCATTTTGTGCATTATGGCGTTTGCTGTTGGCTTGTATCAGTACCAAATCAACTCCATTCCCGATACCATGGCCGAACTGCCGCCTCCCATGATGCTGATTATCCTTTTGTCGTTTACCAACGGAGGCATCGTACCGCTCCTGATTGGAACGGTAACTTACCATACACCTGCCGATAAGCGCGGCATCATGCTGGGAATTATTACCTTTGTTATGTCCGGTGCGACCCTGTTAAGCGGCCTGTTTTTTCAATGGGCAAGCAAACTGTTTACGCCCGGTATGCTGTTGGCATTGATGGCCATACCTCTTGCATTTGTGATGATTTTGAGCACTTTATTTATCAACGATTTAAGAAAAAGTACTTCCACTGCTTCCTGATGAAAAATTCTGACAGACCCCTCATACTTATTTCTAACGACGATGGCATCTCTGCCAAAGGACTTAGCGTACTTGTAGAGGCTATGCGCCCACTGGGCGACTTGCTGGTTGTAGCACCTAACAGCCCCCAATCGGGCATGGGACATGCTATCACCATTCACTCCCCACTGAAAATTCACCCTTCGTCCATATTTGAAGGCGTTGAGGCCTACGAAAGTTCCGGCACACCTGCCGACTGTGTTAAGCTGGCAAAATATTACATCCTCAAAGGCCGCGTACCCGACTTGGTCGTAAGCGGTATTAACCACGGCAGCAATACCTCCATCAGCATCCTGTATTCCGGTACTATGTCTGCTGCCATTGAAGGCGCCATTGAGGGCATGCCTGCCATTGGTTTCTCCCTCTGCGACTATGGCAACAATGCAGATTTCAGCCATACCATTCCCTACGTAACGGCCATTGCAAAGCAAGTACTGCAAACAGGATTGCCACGCGGCACGGCACTCAATGTCAATTTTCCGCGCAAGCAGGAAGACGCCATCAAAGGCATCAAAATCTGTCGCCAAGCAAAAGCCCGCTGGAAAGAAGAATTTGACGAACGCACCGACCCCTACGGCAGAAAATACCTTTGGCTGGCGGGCAGTTTTGAAAACCCCGACAAGGGGGAAGATACCGACGAATGGGCAATCGCTAACAACTACGTTTCGGTAGTACCCTGCCTGTTTGACCTGACTGCACACCACGCCATCGCCACACTCAACGATGAGTGGCAAATTTTACAGGAAACAGCGCCGCGGGTAGTCAAAGAACATTACGACAATTTCTGAGTCTTGCCATGATTGCCGTTATTCAACGCGTTACGGAAGCCTCTGTAACCATAGAAGGTCGTGTACACGGAAAAATAGCAACGGGTTTTCTGGTACTGCTGGGTATTGCCCACAATGACACTGCCGAAGATGTGGAATGGCTGGCCGGAAAAATAGCAGGACTGCGCGTTTTTAGCGACGATGAAGGCAAAATGAATCGTGCACTGGCCGATATTGACGGCAATATCCTGTTAATCAGTCAGTTTACGCTTCATGCAAGCACCAAAAAAGGCAATCGCCCGTCTTTTACGGAAGCTGCGCCGCCACCCGTAGCCACCCCGCTGTATGAGGCCATGATTGAACGCTTGCAACAACTGACGGGCAAAAAAATTGAAACAGGCATCTTCGGGGCCGATATGAAAGTCCGTTTACTCAACGACGGCCCCGTAACCATCATCATTGACTCAAAAAATAAAAAATGACCATTCAAGAAGCACAAAATACCGTTGATGAGTGGATTCGCACCATTGGCGTGCGCTACTTCAACGAACTGACCAACACGGCCATCCTAATGGAGGAAGTGGGTGAAGTAGCCCGCATTATGGCGCGCCGATACGGTGAGCAATCGTTCAAAGCCTCCGACAAAGAAGTTGATTTGGGCGAAGAGATGGCGGACGTACTTTTTGTCCTGATTTGCTTAGCTAACCAAACGGGTATCAATCTGACAGAGGCTTTTCAAAAACGGATGGATAAAAAGACTAAACGCGATGCTACCCGACATAAAGAGAATGAAAAATTGCAGTAGCTTCAATATTGAATACCTGTCAATTTTTCGCTCATTTCCCATAGGCTGCGGGCTATTTTCTCGTCGGTAGCCACAGGAATCATGGTGCGCCGCCGTCTTTTTTTATAGAAATAGCCGCCGCTGACACCTTTCACATCGGGTGAGGTTGCCAGATAAATAGAAGTTTCAGCGCCTTCTTCTTCGCTAATCAGAAAAGGTTTGGCCAATTTGAACAGCCAAGCAAACCATCCGGGCGTACTGCTTGCAAAACCTGAATTGACCGCACCCGGGTGCAGCGAATTGGCCGTAATATTTTTCCCTGCCACTCGGCGCGCCAACTCTGCCGTAAACAAAATATTGCAAAGTTTGGAGATACAATAGGCCTTCATGCCACTATAACCGCGCTGCATTTGCACATTATCAAGGCTAAATGGGGCATAGCGATGTGCTTCGGAAGCTACCGAAACTACACGGGCTTCTCCATTTTCGGCAGCCGCTTTCTCCAAAGCAGGCATGAGCAAACCCGTTAGCAGAAAATATCCCAGATGATTGACCGCAAAAGTTGCTTCTATGCCGTCCTCGGTCAGTTCGCGCTTGTCGGAAGCCAAAAATCCTGCATTGTTTACCAACACATCTAATTGGTCATATTTTGCCAAAAATTGTGCTGCTGCCTCTCTGATTTGCCGCTGTGAAGCAAAATCTACCTGAATGATTTCTACCTGATTATTCCCCGAAAGGCGGATGATTTCGCTGCGTGCTGCCTCTGCTTTGGCGCGATTTCGGCACATCATCACTACCGTAAACCCTTGCTTGGCCAGCGCAAGGGCTGTCACTTTCCCGATACCCGAATTGGCACCTGTTACAATGCTGATTTTGTTTTTCATAGGGTTGTTTTGTGGCGGGACAATTTAGGAAAAAATGTGTGCATAAACTAAAAACCCGATGCGCCTTAGCGATGCATCGGGTTTTTATGGCTTATAAATACCTTGATAATCAATGACTTATTTGCTCAATTCGGCAAAATGTTTATAAAAGTACGGGATGGTTTCAATGCCCTTGTAGTAGTTAAACAGGCCAAAGTTTTCGTTGGGTGAGTGAATGGCATCCGAATCTAAACCAAAGCCCATGAGCACGGAATTAACACCCAATATGCTTTTAAACAGTTGCACGATTGGGATGCTGCCACCGCCACGCTGCGGAATCGGCTTTTTACCGAAAGTTTGCTCCATGGCCAACTCTGCGGCTTTGTAAGCCACCGAGTCGGTAGGTGTTACCACAGGATCGCCGCCATGATGGTAATCTATTTTTACTTTCACTCCCTTAGGAGCAAGGGAAGTAAAATACTTGCTAAACAATCGGGTGATTTCTTCCGACTCTTGATTAGGGACAAGGCGCATGGAAATTTTGGCATATGCCTTAGAAGCAATGACGGTTTTTGCTCCTTCGCCTGTGTAGCCTCCCCATATGCCGTTTACGTCCAGCGTAGGGCGCACCGATACTCGCTCCAATGTTGTATAACCTTCTTCCCCTGCCACATCTTCAATGCCAAGGTCTGCTTTGTAGGCCTCGAGGTCAAAAGGTGCTTCTGCCATGGCAGCGCGCTCTTCTGCACTCAGTTCCACAACTTTATCGTAAAAACCGGGGATAGTAATGCGGTTTTTGTCGTCTTTGAGTTTGGCAATCATTTCGCACAGGGCGTTGATAGGATTCACCACACCGCCGCCGTAAGTACCTGAGTGCAGGTCGCGGTCGGGGCCTGTTACTTCCACCTGTACATAAGCAATACCGCGAAGCCCTACCGTAATGGAAGGAATGTCGTTGGCAATCATCGACGTATCGGAAATCAGCACCACATCCGCTTTCAGTTTTTCCGAGTTTTCCCTAATAAATCGTGGCAGGTTTTCAGAACCGATTTCTTCCTCACCTTCAATCATAAACTTAACATTGCAAGGCAGCTCGCCTGTTACCATCATGGCTTCAAATGCCTTGATGTGCATAAACATCTGACCTTTGTCGTCGCAAGCGCCGCGGGCAAATATTTTGCCGTCCTTTACGGTTGGTTCAAAGGGAGGAGAGTCCCATAGTTCTATCGGGTCGGCAGGCTGCACGTCGTAATGACCGTATACCAATACGGTTGGCAGTTTGGGGTCTATAATTTTTTCCGCATATACAATCGGATGGCGGTTGGTGGGGCAAATTTCCACTTTGTCTGCACCTGCTGCTTTCAGGCGCTCCTGAACAAACTCGGCAGCGCGCTGCAAATCACTATCGTGGTCGGGGTTTGTGCTAATGGAAGGAATGCGAATCAAGTCAAACAATTCATCCAGAAAACGTTGCCTGTTTGCCTCTATATAGCTTTGCGTTTGTTGCATGGTAAATTCTATGGGACTGCAAAATTAACTTTTTTCACCTCAAAAAAAACTATTGCCCCAGAAAGTTGCGGATGGCTTGCTCTGCTTCGCGGACAATTTCTTCGTTAGTTTTTCCTGTGCGGTCTATCGGCGGCAGGGCTGTGCATTGCATATGCACCCCTATCGGGATAGGTTTAAACCCATAGCGTGCCAACTCCCATGAGCCTTGAATGGCTACAGGAATCACAAGGGCGCTGGGCATGGTCTTCAACAAGACACTCAACCCTTGCGGCTTAAATGGCTTCATTTGCCCATCGCGTGAGCGCGTACCTTCGGCAAAAATACAGCCTGCATAGCGCTTGGCTTCCAAATACTCGCCAAACTGTTTGAGCGCAGGCAGGGATTGGCGCGTGTCCTTACGGTCTATGCAAACCGAGCCACCGTGCCGCAGGTTATAAGAAATGCTTGGAATACCTTTGGCCAACTCCACTTTGGAAACATATTTTGCATGGCGGTCGGCAAACAAAATACCCAGCATCGGTATATCGTACATGCTTTGGTGATTGCTGACCACAATTAACGGACAATCGGGCGGCAGTTGGTAGGGCAAACTGAGTGTAATCCGCGTGCCGAGCATCAAGCGCAACTGCCAGAGTAGCGAAGCGAGCAACCAGTCCACGGACTTTTTATGGGCTTCATAACCGCCAAGTGTGCGTGCAATTACCTGTATGGCATGAAAAATCAGCAGCAACAGGAAAAATACAAGCACAAAAAATGGCCAAATCAGCCATGCAATGATTTTTTTCAGCGTCATAATAATAATCCTAACAATGTGCTGCAAATATACGGCAGAGGTGTTGCATACGATGCCTCCGCTAATCTGTTATTTCCAGCCTTTGGCGTTTTTTGGGCAGTAGTCGGCGCATATCGGCTACTACCCCAAAGGCACTGATGCCGCCTGCCACATGGCGCACCTGATAGCCGTAAGAAAACTCTATGGCTTTGATTTTCAACATTATTCCAAAAGAAAACCCACTGAGGGCACGCCTTTGCGCTAAGCCTAACTCCTGCCGATGGAGCACGTTGTAACCCGTTCGCAACTGAAAATTGGGATGCAGCACCAACTCTCCGCCCACTACGAGCCGACGTGCAAATCGCTGAAAGTTGTTGGTTGCGTTAAATAGCGGGTTGCCGTTCGCATCAAACCCCGCAGGCCGCGAAGGGTCATTGTACACAATGTCGCCGCGGGGGGCTAATTGCCACGCAGTCAGGGAGAACCGCATCGGCATTTTTTCGGGTTTAAAACTGATGCCCAACTGTGCATCAAAGGGCATTACCCAATCCGAAGCATCGGTGTAGTTGCTCATGGCAAAACCGATGTTGCGCACCGTCAGCCCTACGCTGAAATCTTTTCGGGGATAGCGAAACAGTGCGCCTGCATCTGCCAGCACGGCAGTTGAATTAAAAGCAGCAACAGAAGAACCTGCTATTTTGAGCGTTGCACCCAGTGTAAACGGCGCAATGGTATGTGCATAATTGAGCGCAAGTACGTATTCGGCTGCCGAAAAATCGCCTGTTGGCGCACCCGTAGGGTCAAAGCCCTGAAACTGTCCGTAGCCGATGTATTGTAAGCCAATGCCTAACCGCTGATGCTTGCGCACAGGCAACACATACGCCAGCGAGGTATGCAGAGCCTGTCCGGTAAGCGATTGAAACTGCAAAGCCGCCTGATAATTCGCCGAGTCCGTATTCAGTGCAGGATTGCTCAGCCACAGCGAGGCATCGGCACCGACAGAGGCCACCTGTACGCCACCCTGTGCTACCGTGCGGGCATTGGGCGGCAGTTGCAGAAAACTGAAACTCTGCCCTCCGCCGATTTGAGCTTCGGCAAAAAGCGGCAGCAGAAAAGCTAAAATAAGTTTGCCGCAAAGAGCATTAAGCATTTTGTTCTTTTCCCCTGCAAAGGGCACCGAGTTTGTCATTCTTTTGGCCGCAGAGAAAACGCTAAATTTGTTTAATGCCATTTGCTACAATTGGTGAGGAAACGAAGAATCGTAATGCTCTACTCAAAATCGGCATAGAGTAAGTATTTTTTGCGCATGGCTTTGTATGCAGCCAAGTCTTTCGCCCAAGTGGCGCGAATGGCTTCCTCGCTCATGCCTGCGGCAATTTGTTTGCGGAGTTCGCCCGTTCCTGCCAGTTTTTCAAAGAAAGGAATAAAAAACTTATCCTTCTGAGGTGCTAAGCGGTACATTTCCATCAGCGGTTGCAGGCTGAATCGGAAGTTGCTCACATCCATCGTGCGATAGTCTATGCCGTAGCAGGTTACGTCTTTATACGGCGGATTTTTTGCGCCCTCGGTGCTTCGCGGTGTAAAACTGTATGTTTTATCGGGGTTCTCCGGAAAACCAATCATCTGAAAAGGGGCTTCCGTACCTCTGCCCACGCTTACAATTGTTCCTTCAAACAAACACAGGCTTGGATACAAGGCAATGGCACGGTCGTTGGGCAGGTTTGGCGACGGCCGCACAGGCAGCGAATAGCGCTTCGTATGGTCATAATGAAGGCACTTGATAACTTGCAGGCGACACTTTACGCCGTTAGCCAGCCACCCTTCGCCATTAATCATTTGTGCCAGTTCGCCCACGGTCAGCCCGTGTACAATGGGAATGGGCTGCATACCCACAAACGATTTATACTGCATGTCCAGCGTAGGGCCATCCACATACCAGCCGTTGGGGTTGGGGCGGTCTAAAACGATAAGGTCTTTATTTTGCTCGGCGCAGGCCTCCATGAGCAAATGCATCGTATTAATATAGGTGTAAAAGCGTGTGCCCACATCCTGAATATCAAAAACTACGACATCTACATCTGCCAAATCCTCGGGCAGCGGCTTAACTCGCTTGCCGTAAAGGGAAATTACGGGTAAACCTGTGCGTTTATCTTTCTCATTATCAACCTTTTCACCCGCATCCGCCGTTCCGCGAAAGCCGTGTTCCGGCGCAAAAATTTTGACAATATTGACTTTTTGTGCCAGCAACGTATCCACAACATGGGTTTTTCCGATAGCTGCCGTATGGTTTACCGTTAAGGCAACCCGTTTGCCCTGTAAAGCAGGCAGGTATTCCGAAAAACGGGCAGCACCCGGCAGAATATCGCTGTTTGTAGCGCTACTTGACTGATTAGCAGCCGTTTGTGCCGTTCCGCAAGCAACAAGCGACAACCATGTGATACTTGCCAGACAAAGCCGGAAGGCGGTTTTCATCAATGGATGCATAAGTAAAAAATTGGACATGAAACAAAGGGGCATTAAATTGCCACTCCTTCAAAGGTAATGAATTGAATGGTTTTTAGGGATTGATGGTTCAAGGAAAAAAAAAGGCGACTTCTTTTACGTGGCTGATTGCCTCTCGGTTGCAAGACAACAGCCTGACAGGTAATTTCTCGACATTGGTTACGCGCATCGCCGTGGCGAGTATTACCATTGGCGTAGCTGCCATGATTCTGTCTTTCATGATTTTTGAAGGTTTTAAACATGCCATTCAGGAAAAAATTTTCAGCCTTGCAGGACACATCCGCCTGACTAAGTTTGACGGCGGCAGTTCTCCCGAAGGTTCACCGCTGCCGCTCAACACCCAATTCCTGAAAAAAGCCTCTCAAATTCAAGGACTTGCCCGCGTAGAACTCTACAGCCAAAAGTCGGCACTGCTCAAAACCGATGAGGAAGTGATGGGGGTACTTATCAAAGGCATAGACAGCAAGTCAGACAGTAGTTTTTTTGCAAAAAATCTTATCAGTGGCAGATTTCTACAATTCCCCGATACGGCGGCACATTCACCCGACCTGATTGTTAGCAAGCGAATAGCCGACAAGTTGAAACTGCAAGTGGGCGACCGACTGACGGCTTACTTTATTCAAGAGCCGCCCAGAGCACGCAGGCTAACCATTTGCGGCATCTACCAAACGGGATTAGAGGATTTTGACGAAATGGTTGTACTGGCAGATAACCGCATGATACAGCAACTCAACCGATGGGGAGATACGCTCACAGGCGGTTATGAAATCTATATCCGCGATTTCAGCAAACTGACACAAGTGGCAGAGGAGGTGTACGATGCGATGGATTACAGTATGCAAATGGAAACCGTGGAGGGCAGATATGCCCACTTTTTTGACTGGTTTATTATGCTCAACCGAAATGTTACCGTATTTTTGACGATTATTTTATCGGTTGCGGCCTTTAATACCATATCCATCCTGATTATCCTGATGATGGAACGCACACAAATGATTGGGTTATTGAAAGCCATGGGAGCATCCAATCGGCAAATCAGGGCTATTTTCTTTTGGAAGGGTATACGCATCCTTACCAGAGGGTTGCTTTGGGGCAACCTATTGGCACTTGGCTTGGCTGCCGTGCAATATTATTTCCACCTCATCCCCTTAGACCCCGAAAACTATTACATGGAAACAGTACCCATTCAATGGGATTGGTTAGCATTCGCCATTGTCAATCTGCTGACTACCATGGTGGTTGGCAGCGCTATTTTTCTGCCAACCGCCCTCACCGCACGTATTACGCCCGTAAAGGCTATCCGATTCAATTGATATTGTCGCCAACGGTTGAACAACCGGAATACATCAAATAAGCATACGGATTGTTGCGAAAAATATATTTTTCTGACTTTTTCATCCAAAATTGGGAATATAAACCCCGAAAAGCTGTTTTATTTTGCTTACGCAGCATATCTCCCTCTCAAAACGATAGCGCCAGCGAAGAGCCGATAAACCAATTGCCCGTAGCGGGTCGGTTGTCGCGGTCGGTGAAGATGGCATCGCGGCGGCTTTGGAAGGTGCGCAATTCGGTGCGCCAAAGCAAGTTATTGCCTAATCGGCGGTCTATATTGACCGAATAGCCGAAAGTCTGAAAGCCGTTCGGGCTGCCTGTGGCAACAATAACTTCGTTGGGGTCGGCGTAGTACTCCGCACGGGCTGCCACCGACCAATCGGAAGCGACGGGTTTCAGGCGCACAATCGCAATGGGCGAATACCAAACGTGCATTTGCCTACTGCTTGGGCGTTGCTGCTGTGCGCCGATGTCCAAACCCGCAATTAGCCCCAGTGCGGGCGTGAGTTGAAATTGCCCGTAGAGGCTGTGGAAGTAGCGCATCAGCCGCGCACTGTCGGGCGTGTCGCTGCCGATGAACGAACTGCTGCCAATGGTGATTTTTTCGTTGGGCATGTAGTTTATCTGATGACCAAAGGCAGGCGTTTGATTGCCCGGTACGCGCTGTATCCGCTGCCAGCCGTTCAGTACCAAGCCGCCGAGCAGCCACTGCCCGTTGTCGGATGTGTAAGTAATTTTTGCACCCGAAAGATAGTAAGGCGCGCCTTCCGCTACCAAACTGCGCGTCATCGTCCAGCAATCAGCACCGATAGCCCCCTCAAAACCCAAGTGCGAGGCAAAAACGCCCGCGTCTAACCATAAATTTTTTTGGGCAGCAAGTTTTACGCCTGCATTTGCCTCAAATATATTTTTCAGTACGCCCGGTTCGGCTGCCAAATTGGCATTGGCATATGTGCCTGCCATGAGTGCAAATTTCCCTCTGATGCGATTGTTTTCATATTCCGCCTGAACAAAACCGATGTTTAAGTTCACTTCGTTGTGCCGATTGAACGCATACACAAAGTCTTGGCGGTTGTGGTCGGCAGGGTTGGCGAAATCGTAGATGTAATAAATCTCTGCATAGCAGCTGATTTTCAGGTGCTTATCTTTTTGAACCGCTGCGCTGTCCTGTGCGTTGAGTTGGGCAATGCAGGCTATCCAAAGCATGCAAACGAGCAGGTATTTTTTTGCAGTATCAGCCTTTTCCATAAGTTTTGATGTAAGATGTTCGGGCAAGTTAGCGCGTGTTTATTCATTCAGCCAAAAAAATCCCCTAACTTCGCCCCAAACTTTTTGAATACGAACAGATTATGTTAAGAACGCACACTTGTGGTGAACTGCGCCTGTCGCATGTGGGGCAGCAGGTTACGCTCTGCGGCTGGGTGCAGCGCGTCCGCGACAAAGGCGGGCTGATTTGGATTGACCTCCGCGACCGCTACGGAATCACACAATTATTAATAGAAGAAACTTCCGCTGCGCCCGAGTTGGTGCAGGCAGCCCGCGGATTAGGGCGCGAGTTTGTCGTACAGGCAGCGGGCGAAGTGATTGAGCGCGTTTCCAAAAACAATAAAATCCCGACAGGCGATATTGAAATCCGCCTGCGCGAACTGACCGTTCTCAATTCGGCAAAAGTGCCGCCCTTCCTCATTGAAGACGAAACTGACGGCGGCGACGATTTGCGCATGAAATACCGCTACTTGGATTTGCGCCGCAACGTGGTGCGCCAAAATTTGGAACTGCGCCACCGCATGGCAAAAGCCACCCGCGACTACATGGACAGCATGGGCTTCTTGGAAGTGGAAACCCCCGTGCTGATTAAGTCCACCCCCGAGGGCGCGCGCGATTTTGTAGTGCCGAGCCGACTCAATCCGGGTGAGTTTTATGCCCTGCCCCAATCGCCGCAAACCTTCAAGCAAATTTTGATGGTGGCAGGTTTTGACCGCTACTTCCAAATTGTGAAGTGCTTCCGCGATGAAGACCTCCGCGCCGACCGTCAGCCCGAGTTTACGCAAATTGACTGCGAAATGTCGTTCGTTACGCAGGAAGATATTCTCAACACTTTTGAAGGGCTTGTCAAATATTTATTCAAAACCATCAAAGGTATTGAGTTCGGTAACTTCCGCCGCATGAGCTATGCCGATGCCATGCGCCTCTACGGTTCGGATAAGCCCGATTTGCGATTCGGGATGCAGTTTACCGAACTGAACGACGTAGCCAAAGGCAAAGGTTTTCAGGTGTTCGATGGTGCAGAACTTGTAGTAGGTATTTGCGCCGAAGGTTGCGCCGAGTTTACGCGCAAGCAATTGGACGAACTCACCGAATTTGTCAAGCGCCCTCAAATCGGTGCCAAAGGTTTGGTGTATGTACAATACAAAACAGACGGCACGTTCAAATCGTCGGTAGATAAATTTTTCACGCAAGACGATTTGATGCAATGGGCGGTAAAAATGAACGCCAAACCCGGCGATTTGATGTTGGTGCTTTCGGGCGAAATAAACGCTACCCGCAAGCAACTCAACGAACTACGCCTTGAAATGGGCAACCGCCTTGGCTTGCGCAACAAAGACGTTTACGAGCCGCTCTGGGTGCTGGACTTCCCGCTGGTAGAATGGGGCGAAGAAGAACAGCGTTGGTTTGCCATGCACCACCCCTTCACCTCACCCAAGCCCGAAGACATCACCTTGCTGGACAGCAACCCGGGCGAAGTTCGCGCCAATGCCTACGACATGGTGATTAATGGCGTAGAAGTCGGTGGCGGCTCCATCCGTATTTTTGACCGCGAATTGCAGGCGAAGATGTTCCGTTTGCTGGGCTTCACCGACGAGCAGGCCCGTGCGCAGTTCGGATTTTTGATGGAAGCCTTCGAGTATGGTGCTCCTCCGCATGGTGGTATTGCCTTCGGTTTTGACCGTTTGTGTTCACTCTTTGGCGGTGCGGAATCTATCCGCGACTTTATCGCCTTCCCGAAAAACAACTCCGGCCGCGATATGATGATAGATTCGCCATCCCCTATTGCCGACGAGCAATTGAGAGAACTGAATATCAAGGTGGTATAAAAAACTTCCAACTTTTTTTGGTACAACTATTGCAACTAAGAAACACTGCATTAACTTTGTGCCACGTTTTTGAAACGCAGAAACGAAAAGGAGAGTTGCCTGAGTGGTTAAAGGAGCGGTTTGCTAAACCGTGACCGAGCAATCGGTCCGGGGGTTCGAATCCCCCACTCTCCGCCGTTTTTAGTTTCGGTGTTCGGGGTGTAGCGTAGCCCGGTTATCGCGCCACATTTGGGATGTGGAGGTCGCAAGTTCGAATCTTGCCACCCCGACTTTGAGACCTCATAGCTCAACCGGATAGAGCAACTGCCTTCTAAGCAGTAGGTTGCAGGTTCGACTCCTGCTGGGGTCATTAAGTTGACGAAGACCACTTCAGCATTCAGGCTGAGGTGGTTTTTTGTTTTGTTTCGTATTTATCCGGTCAATCTTATTCACATATGCAAATCAACGATATCTCCGTTACGCTCCACTCTCAATTAGTGGCATGGCCGGGCGGCGTAGGATTTTCTACCTCCCATGCTGCGCGCATTGCCGCAGGCGATGAGGCCAATGTAACCATTATCCACACCAATGCGCATATCGGCACGCACGTAGATGCGCCGCTGCATTTTGTCGATAAAACGCGCCACGTAGCCGATTTGGAACTGTCGCGCATGGTGGGTGCCTGCTCTGTGTTAGACTTTCGCGGACATCGCGTCATTACCGCCCAAATGCTGCAACAGGCAAAGGAAACACGCACGCTGCATCCCCGTTTACTGTTCAAAACCGATAACTCCGCTCTTTGGCACACACAAAACAGTACTTTCTACCCCGATTTTTGCGCCCTGAGCGCCGATGCCGCCGAGTGGGCAGTTGCCAACGATATTCAACTGTTGGGCATTGACTACCTCTCCATCCAACGCTATGAGGACAGTTTTGAAACACACCGCATTATTTTGCGCCAAGAAATTGTCATTCTGGAAGGGCTGGATTTGTCGCAAGTTGAGGCGGGTGATTATATGCTTTGCTGCCTGCCGTTGAAAATACAAGGTGCTGACGGTGCACCTGCGCGCGCAATTTTGATGCCTTTGTAAAAATATTTTTTGCAGGTTTTTCTTAGATTGAAGGCACTAAACCTGACAATCGTATGAAGAAAAACCTGCTTCTTATCCTTTTGTGCTGCCTTTGTACGTGGCAAGTGCACGCACAGCGATTTACCGTTACTTTTTCCAAAGAACAACTCAACAGCCCCGCGGCGGAAGGCAAACCCTATTTTGACGGCCGCCTGCTGTTGATGCTTTCTACCAAAGCCACGCCCGAGCCTCGCTTTTCGGTTACGGACGGCCACCAAACACAACTCATTTTTGGTGTTGATGTGGAAAACTGGAAGCCTGGACAACCGATTATTTTTGACAGCAACGTATTCGGCTATCCGATTGAAAGCCTTGCAAAAGTCCCCAAGGGCGAGTACTATGTGCAGGCACTGCTCCATGTGTACGCCACCTGCCAATTGGCAACAGGGCATACCATCAAAGTACCGATGGACAGAGGCGCAGGGCAGCAATGGAATCAAGAGCCGGGTAATATTTACAGCACACCGCAAAAAATCAATTTTGACCCAAAGACCGCCAATTTTTCCATCAAATTGGACAAAATTATTCCGCCAATTGAAGAGCCGAAAGACACTGAATTTGTTAAGCATATCAAAATCCGCAGCGAGCGGTTGTCCAAGTTCTGGGGGCGCGATATGTACTTAGGTGCGCACGTGCTCGTACCCGATGGCTTTGAGCAGCACCCCGAAGCGCGCTACCCACTCTGCATTTTCCATGGGCACTTCCCTGCCGACTTTGGCGGCTTTCGCACCACCCCTCCCGACCCTGACCTGAAACCCGATTACAGCGAACGTTTCAAAATTTCGGGCTATAACAAAATTGTGCAAGAAGAAGCCTATAATTTTTACAAAAAATGGACAAGCCCGAATTTCCCGCGCTTCCTGATTGTGGAAATTCAGCACGCCAACCCTTACTACGACGACAGCTACGCAGTCAATTCTGCCAACATCGGCCCCTACGGCGATGCAATTATGTATGAGTTGATTCCCGAAATTGAAAAGCGATTTCGCGGTATCGGGCAAGGCTGGGCGCGGTTCATGTACGGCGGCAGTACGGGAGGCTGGGAAGCATTGGCTGCACAGATTTTCTACCCCGACGAGTTCAACGGCTGCTTTGCCGCCTGCCCCGACCCGATTGATTTTCGCGCCTATACACTCATCAATTTGTACGAAGACAAAAACGCATACTACTACGATGCTCCGTTTAAAAAATTGGCACGCCCCGGCCACCGCGACTATCTGGGACAAATCAGTACGACCATAGAGCAGATGAACCAACGCGAGTTGGTATTAGGCACAAAAAGCCGTTCGGGACAACAGTGGGATATTTGGGAAGCGGTTTATTCGCCACAAGGCCCCGATGGCTACCCGCAGCGCATTTTTGACAAAAAAACAGGCGAAATTAATCCCAAAGTAGCCGAATACTGGCGCGAAAACTACGACCTGCGTTATATCCTGCAACGCGACTGGGCTAAACTTGGCCCTAAATTGGAAGGAAAAATCCACATCTATTGCGGCGATATGGACAATTTTTATCTCAATAATGCCGTCTATTTGATGGAGGAATTTTTGGAAAAGACCAAAACCCCCTATTACAACGGTGAGGTGAAATACGGCGACCGCGCCGAGCACTGCTGGAATGGAGACCCGAATCTGCCCAATTACATCACCCGCCTGCGCTACAACACCATGTACGTCCAAAAAATGATGGACAGGATGATGAAAACAGCCCCCGCCGGAGCTGATTTGCGCAGTTGGCGGTATTAGTTTCATATACCTAATCCTGACGGGTTTCAGCGCCCGTCAGGATTAAACATCTGTTTTTCAGCAATTTACAAACAACATTTTTGCAAGCCGCTTGCGCTTTACATGCAATACATAAAGCCGATGCACGCAGGGCGCTACGTATTTGTTATTTATTTTTCTCGGACAGCAACTTTAATAAAACGCCGTTTGTCCAGCCGAAACCGTCCTGAACGGGGTATTCTCCGCCACCGCTTTCAAGGCTCAAATTTTCCACATCGTATTTTTCCAGCATCTTACCTGTAGCTCGAAACACTTTGGTATTCAGGCGAATCCATCGGTTGGCGATAGTATCGGCCACGGCCTCGTGCCTGTAATTCCGCAACCCCTGAATACTGACCCATTGCAGCGGCGCCCAGCCGTTAGGTGCATCCCACTGCTGTCCCGTGCGGTTAGTTGTTGTTACTACCCCTCCTGCTTTTACCAAATATTTGCTGATATTTTTTGCCACACGGCCGGCTTGTTCGGGTGTAACCATTTGAAAAAACAAAGGGAAAGCCATTGCAGCCGAAATCACGCGCTTTTGTTTGCCACTGCGGAAGTCGTAGTCAAAAAACATTCCCTCCGACTCCGACCAGCAATAACGCATCAGGGCATTCTTGCGGGTTTTTGCCTTTTGTTCCCATTGTTTGGCATCGTTCTCACTGCCTGCTGTGCGCTTCGCACGTGCGATAGTACGTTCCAGATTATACAGCAAAGCATTCAAATCCACAGGAATGATATCTGCCGTGCGAATTGTGCTGATTTTATTTGCATCGTCAAACCAACGGCTGCTGTAATCCCAACCCGACTCTGCTCCTGAGCGCAAATGGCGATATACCTCCGCAGCCTCTCTTCCGCTTGCTTGGGCAGTATGAATATCCTCTCGATAGCCCTCCGGACGCGGAGTTGCACGGTCATCGCAATAGCGATTGAGGACACCTCCTGCCAGCTCCACTACCCGACGATGTGTATATAACTCCTGCGAGGGCGTTTCATGTGCACCATCCATCCAAAATGCATATTCTTTTTCTAATTGTGGCAAGTATTTTACCAATATCTGTTCATCTTGTTTTGCATCTGCCAGCAACTGCACCATGGCAGCAAAAAATGGCGGCTGCGAACGGCTCAGATAATATGTACGATTGCCGTTAGGAATAAAACCGACTGTATTAATTAAATGCGCGAAATTATCTACCATATTGGTTATCAAGTCAATACGTCCGGAGGTCTGCAAACCCAACATAGTAAAGTAGGAGTCCCAATAATAGATTTCGCCGAATCGGCCGCCGGGTACAATGTACGGATACGGCAACGGAATCAGCGTACCCTTGCCGGGTGCATCGGCAGGTCTTGCCAGCACATCCCACAACCTATTGATATGCGCCTCCACCGACTGAGAACGGTCGGTTTGGAAGTTATCGGCAGGATTAAGCGGGGCTTCAAAATAGGTATCTACAAAGGTTTTTAGCGAAAAATCAGCCTTGCCGCGTTCAGTGGCATAAAGTGCCAGAATGCTATCGGTCGGTAACTTGGGGGTATAATCGGCAAAAGTTTTGGAGTCGGGGAAAATGCCGGACAGTTGTACCGAGTCAAACAACTCGCCGTATCGCTCATCGGGGCTGAGTTGTACTTTCGCATCGGCAAGGGTTTGCGTGCTATCGGTGGTTTGCTTCTCTTGCTTATCGGGTGCACAGGCAGCTATAATAAGGCTGCAACAAAGCATGTAAAATCTTTTTTTCATTTTTTTTTTCAGACCTATGGTACATCCAAAAATACATTGCTCGTGAACATTTCCATTGCTGTCGGGTTTATGACAGTATGAAAAAATTACTTTTCATAGGCTGCTGTATGGGTCTGTTTGGCTGCAACCCCGACAAAAAAACCAAAGTCAGTACCGAAGAAGTGCACTTTGCGACATCGGCAAGCTCGGTGATGTTTTTCAAAAATGTCAGGCAGATTTATTATGAACGGCAAGAAAACAATGCGGCCAAGGCTACCATCTATCGGATGCGGAACAGAGCGAGGGATAAAAACACTCCACTAATGTATCCTGCCATTGTTTACATGTGGGCACAGGATGAGGCTTCGGTTATTTTAGAGCGCAACGAATGGCTGGCAAATGCTGCGGATACGCTGCACTTTATCTGGCAAGATACCGTCCGGCAAACAAGCGGTGAATATGTATTCCCCAATGGCGACCGACGCACCCACTACAAGTTTGCCGCTCAAATCTACCACAGCATACAGGAGGAACACAAGTTGTGGCTGAAAACAGACTCTGCCAAAGTGCCGTTTCTTGCAAAAGAAAGTGAGCGCGAACCTTTTCGCAAAATTATGATTGACTATTTCCGATTGGTGAATGTACTGCGGTAGAAAGACCTTATCCTAATAGGGCCGCCTTATGAGATGATGCGGTGAAACGGGTAGCAGTTATTTTTTTTGAGCGGATATATTGTCCGCAATGGCATCACCAACAGCTTTCATCACCTCATACCAAGCAGCAGAATACTCGGGTTTCCATCGCTCGGAACGCACGCTGGCAATTGTTTCTACTAAGAGTTTAATAAACGGCTGAAAATATTCAGGCTTGACACCGTATTTTACGTGGCGCGCTGCCAATGAGCGTACTTCTTCACCTATTTGGTCTAACTTGTTCAGTTTGGTAACTACCAGCGTTATAGCGAAGGCCAGTTTCTTGTGCTGGTCTTTATCGTTGTCTTTAAAAAGTTTTTTGTATTCAGGATATAATTGAAATAAACGTTCATAGAATCGTTGCCCGATTTCAGGGCCGTGCCCAATTAAATCTGCCCATGTATCCTTTACAATTTGGATGCTTTCTGCACTTACCATTTGCATGTTAATCATTTGGTTGAAAAAATTAGAGTACAAAAATACATTATATTGACAAAAGTTTGCCCGCAGTTTGTCTTCATTTATTACGTAACTGATAAAAACAACAAATAGCTTACTAAATTGCTGATGAAGCCTCACCGGGCTGTTCGTCATCCAACGGCTCGTCTTCTATGTCAAACTCTTCAATAATTTCTTCTTCTACGGCAAAAGTATCATCTATTTCAGGGGCTTGTACGCGTTTCAGCCTGCCGGAGTTAATCATCTCCTCTTCTTCCGAAACATACGGTATCACCTCTATAATCGGGCTGAGATTTACATCGGTTATATCATAAGGAATAATCCATGATTTCAACTGTTCATCTATGCGTTCAATAGCCTGACGGCAGTTTTGCGCCGATACAAGCATCAGAGAAGTAAAACGCTTTTCTTTACCGCTTGACTCGTCCATATCATGGTAAGCAACTTTACACTTGTACCATGTTTCACAGTCTTCGTAGTTAAAAATTTCTTTAAAGCCTGTTTTAGAAACGCTTTGAATCAAAAAATCGGGGATGGTGCTGCCAAGGCTTCTGTACAGCCTCGCCTCAGCATCGGTAAATGATACGGCATCTACCAGATAGGTTTCGGAAACCATCTTCACCTTGTCGTTTTCTAAAAACTTTGCATATTGGATTTTACACTGAAACCAAGTTGCCATAAATAAGTGATGTAAAAAAACGGAAAAACAATTTTCAGGTTACAATTCAAATGCAAATTAATAAAAATTGATTTGATGTACAAAATTATTTACGGTGAATACACCGATTCCTTTGTGTAGCAGCAATATTGCTTATGATGAAGCCCAAGGCAATTACAGCAACTCTCGCCCGAAAAAATAATTACCTGTTCGCGGAAAGGCTGATAAATCTGCAAAACTTTGCGGACTGATTCAAGGTTTTAATAGCATGAAAACTGTTGAAAAAGACTCGCCGTCCTTAATTGAGCGTTTGGAAAAAATCCATCCGCACCTGATGCTGATGTACATAGGTGTGATTGGCAGTTCGCTGATTTTCTTTTTCCTCTCGCTGTTGTTTATTAGCACTGCTTTACAACAACAAGTAGCCATACCGCTGCCTAAATCGTTTGTTTTCAGTACGGCTGTTTTGCTGATGAGCAGCTATTTTGCACATCAATACCTTCAGCATTTTAAACATGACCGCCCCAAAGAATTGAGCCATGCTGCTAATGGTTTACTGCTTACAGGTATCATTTTTACTGTTTCGCAAATAGCCGGCTGGATGGAGCTTTCAAATAGCGGGGTTCACTTGGCAGGTAAAGCTACCGGAGCATATCTGTACTTGCTGCCCGGGCTGCATATTCTTCACCTCATAGGTGGACTGATTTATACGATGGTACAGGCACTTACTGCAAAGAAAATAAGCAAAGATGCTGTTCAAGCACTCATCGTACTCAGTAGTCAATATGAGTTGGTCAAAGCCCGAATGCTTACGGTTTACTGGCATTTTCTGGATGTGGTATGGGTAATATTGTTTTTGAGTTTTTTATTGTTACTCTAATGCACCCATACCGACGAGCAACCGGAATAAAATAATGTTGCGACATTCAGATTTGAGATGTATGAAATCGGTGCAAGTCCCCTACCCTGTCTCAACAGCAACCCGCGGCTTATCCCATGCGCTCAGAGGTAAAGAATTGAACAGCATGGGATTCAAGCGCTGTTAGGGTCTTGCGACCGCTCACATGGTGTTGGAAGCACCACTGAGTTCCTGATTTTCATAAAGGCGATTTAACCTCCGCACTTACTTATACAAAATCGCAAGTGGTTTGCGAAAATGCTTTATGTAAATTATTGAAAAACAGTTGTTTAAAACCCGACAGGTTTTAAATAACTGTCGAGTTTGTTTATATCTTCCCTGCAATAAACATTAAAGATTGCGATACATTTATCTGTTTGGTTTGCAAAAAATCATAAAAAAACCGATAGCCTTTCAAGAGCTATCGGTTCTTATACCAAATCAATAAAGCAACAGATTACAAGTTCAGGCGGAAGCCAATACGGCGATAGTTTTGGCTTGGCTTCAGGTTTTCGTTGCCTTCAATGTTAAACACGAAAACAACGTTTGTGCCCGGAGCAGGTGGAGGGTTCAACACATCTACTTCCAAGAAACCAAAACTGCTATTGGCAGGAATCGTTACACGGCCGCCGTTGCGCATATTAAAATGTACCCCTTCACGACCTGTGCTTGCAGGGTCTACAGACACCGTAATTACTTCATCGTTAGGGCGTTGAGCACCCACCAAATTGATGCGGGTACGAATGGTAGCGCCACGCGTAGTTGTAATAATCGGGTAGTTTACACCCAGCGCAGGTGTTGTTGTTACGGTCTGGTCAAATTCCAATACTGCACCTTGCCAGGTAACGCGGTTATCTTCAAAGCAAGAGGTTGCAACAAGCGCAATCCCTAAGAATAAGAACAGGTTAAATATCTTTTTCATGGTCATTACATTTTGGATTAACTCGCTTTTTCCACGGTTGGCAAAACAAATGCCAACCATGGAAGAGCTATGTGAGTGAGATTAGTAACCAAAGTTTTGTTGCAAATTAGGATTAGCCTGAATTTCACGCACCGGAATAGGAGCCAAAATGCGGAAGTCGATGAAAGGCACGGTTTGCACAGGAGGAGCCTTTACGATGTCGCGGCCTAAACGCTTCAATGTAAACCAGCGGTCGCCTTCAAATGCCAGTTCAATTCGGCGTTGTTTCAGGATTTCTTCCAGCAAAGCAGCACCTGACAAAGTTACAGAAGGAAGACCTGCGCGGTTACGAATGCGGTTCAAATCTGCCAAGGCCAAAGCATCGTTGTTTTGCATAGCATAAGCCTCTGCACGGTTCAGAATAACTTCTGATACGCGGATAACAGGGATGTTATCCAAGTTTGGCTGACCGCCTTTACCCATAAACTTAGTACATTCAATCTCGGCAGTACCACGACCTGTTGTACCCAATTCGTACAATTGACGGCGCACGTCGTTACCTTCCGCTTGCATGATGTTCAACAAATCGGCAGTAGGTACCAAGTCGCCAAAACCGCCTGTACGGCTACGGTCGCCAACAGCAAGCAAAGTGGTGTAGGTAGTTTGGAGTGCTTCGTTCACACCGAGGTTTTCAGCAGTAACGTATTGCAACTCGAAAATAGACTCAGGGTGAATAGCTGCTCTCCAGCTGGCTACATACTGTGCGTTAGTTACAAATGTTCCTACACCTCTGCTCAAAGCAGCATCAGCAAAGCGAACAACGTTTGCATAATCGCGACGATGCAAGGCAACGCGGCTGTACAGTGCCTCTGCTGCTGCACGAGTTGCGTAGAAAGGTGCACGGCTGTTTGGTGTCGTAGCCAGTTTTACGATGGCATCGTCTAAGTCTTTGTAGATTTGGGCATACACAGCGTCAATAGGCGCACGTGACAGTTTTTCAATCTGGTCAGAACCCAAAATCGGAGTCAATGCCAATGGCACACCACCACGGCTGTTTTGTGTTACAATTGCACCCGGGTCATACGCATATGCACGCATGAGATTGTGATAAATCAATGCACGCAAGAAGAGCGCCTGACCTTCAATATTATTACGGGTAGCAGCAGGCATATTTACCTTTGGCGCATTATCCAGAATCAGGTTAATTTGGTTAATTGCCGCATATGATAACTGCCAAGTTCCCGCAGTGAAATGAGCATTGGGCTGATTCTGATATTCTGCCTGCAAACGGCCTGATTTGTTGGTTGCACGGCCGTTGTCTGATAATGCCTCAGGCAATGCGATAAAATCGCGGCCATACATACGCAGCGCTTGCAAACGGTCATACACGCCGGATACTGCTGCCTCCAAGGCTTCTTGTGTACTAAGCGCAGTAGCAGAGTCAATAGACTGGCGTGGCTCAACGTTCAATAAGTTGCTGCATGACGCAAAGAACATTGTTGAAGCAATAGCCAACGCCTTTATAGATAATGATAACTTCTTCATGGTTTTCTTCATTGTTTAAGGATTAGAAACCAATTTCAACACCGAAAGTATAGTTGCGCGACTGAGGAACAACACCGTTGTTACCTGCGCCTAAGTTCAAGAACTCAGGGTCGAAGCCTGTCCACTTAGTCCATGTCAGCAAGTTGATGGCTTGCGCATAAACACGGGCACGGTTGATTTTCACTTTACGCAGCAAGTCTTGAGGCAGGTTGTAGGCCAAAGTAGCCTGCTTCAAACGGATGTAAGAAGCATCTTCCAAGGTGCGTGAACCACTCAGGTGGCTGGCACCGCGTACTTCAGCATTGCCGTTGATAGGACGAGGTACGTCTGTGATTTGTCCCGGAGTGGTCCAGCGACGCTCATACACATCTACCAAGGAGTTGAACACACGGCCACCATTTTCCATCAGGAAAGAGTTTTGGTTGTTGAATTGTTTTCTTCCGAAATCATACTGGAAGAAAACTGTCAGTTCCAATCCTTTGTAAGAGAAGGTATTGGTAAAGCCACCGAAAAGGGTAGAAAGGGTAGTTCCTAACACACGGAAGTCGGTTGGGTTCAATGGCAGGTAAGTCAGGTTGCCATTTACGTCATACCACATCGGACGGCCTGTTGCAGGGTTTACACCGGCATATTGAGAGGTGAAAATAGCTCCTAACGGATGACCGATACGTACGGAAGGGTTGCCTGGCAATACGGTGTCACCATCAGCCAAACGAGTTACTTTGTTTTCCAGTTTGGTAATGTTGAATGAAGTACTCCACTTGAAGCCACCGGCATCTACGTTTACAGTATTCAGCTCAAACTCGATACCACGGTTATACAGACGACCAACGTTGTTGGTAATGCTTGAGAAACCGCTAGTCCAAGGTACAGGCTGGCTCAACAACAGGTCGCGGCTTTCTTTATTGAAATAACCGATAGTTGAAGTAACACGACGGTTGAAGAAGGCCAAATCTAAACCAACTTCAGAGTTAACCTGACGCTCCCAACGCAAGGTAGGGTTGTTCAAACTGCTTGGTGCGATACCTGCATCGTTGCCGTAGTTCACACCACCGCCAAACAGACCGCGGGAATCGAAGTTACCGATTTGTGAGTTACCGGTAGAGCCGTAGCTGCCACGCAGTTTAATCTCATCAAGCCAATCGAATTGATCTTTCAAGAAAGCCTCTTCTGTCAGCAACCATGCCGCTGAAACTGAACCGAAAGTACCGAAGCGGTTTTGATTACCGAAACGTGAAGAACCATCGCGACGGATAACAGCGTTTACAAAGTAGCGGTTTTTCAAACCATACTGAACGCTACCCACTACACCGCCACGGCGATAGCTTGTCCAGAAGCCGCCGGTAGAGATTGGCGTAGCACCTGTGTTGGCTGTACGGAACTGAGAAGTGGGGAAGGTTGTAACCTGTTGAGAGATACCCTCAAAAACTTCCTGCACGTATTCAGTAGCGAGAGTTGTATTCAACTTGTGGTCAGAACCTATATTCTTGGTAAAGTTAATTACTATTGGGTTAGCTGTAAAAGTAGCATTGTACTCACTCTCACTGGTCAAACGACCTCTCACACCAAAACCATCAGCTGTGCGCGGGTCAGCGTAGTATTCACCCTTAATTTCGCGGTAATCCAAGCCATAGAAAGAACTTACTGTAACTTCTTTGAAAGGATTCCACACCGCCTTCGCATTACCTACTACCTGACGAGTAATGTTTGTAATGGTGTTGTACTCAGCGTTCATGATAACGTTCTGGTTCAGGATACCCGCCAAGCCACCGCTTTGTGGCGTACCGAAGTAAGAACCATCTTCATTATAGATAGGGTTGATAGGGATAATCAATGGAGAAGAGAAGGCAGGAGAACCAAGGAATGAACCACCGTCAGGACTACCGAAAGGACCGCGCTGCTTAATATTGCTCAGGTTTAATGAGGTTTCAAAACGCAACTTGTTGTTTACCTGATGCTGTACTGCCATGCGGCCGGTTGCACGTTTAAAATCAATCGCAATTACGTTTGCATCTTGTTGGTTGTAAGAACCTGACAATGCAAAGGTAGTTTTGTCGTTACCGCCGCGCGCAGAAAGTTCCACGTTGTTAATAGAACCCTGACGATAAGCAGCACGCTGCCAGTCATAGGTAGGAAGAGCAGCAATTTGCTCAGGAGTCAGGTTGCCTGCCAAACGAATACCTGTCAGAGCAGAAGACAATGCTTGTGCCTCTGTCAGGGCAGGGTTTTGGTTGCGAATAGCCTCTGTACGCACCTGAATCCATTGCTGAGTGTTCAGCACGTTCATGTAGCGAATAGGCTCAACGCTGCCGTAGTAGTAGTTCAGGTTGAACTCTGTTTTACCGGCACGGCCTTTTTTGGTAGTTACCAAAACTACACCGTTACCCGCTTGTGCACCGTAGATAGAAGCCGCAGCAGCATCTTTCAGTACCTCGATAGACTCAATGTCGTTGGGGTTCAAGAATGCCAACGGGTTAGAGCTGGCAAAGTTGGTAGTGCTGGCGTTGTTCATTACTACACCGTCCACAATGTAGAGCGGTTCGTTACCGGCAGAAATAGAACCTACACCGCGAATACGTACAGAAACTGCACCACCGGGAACACCGTTAGCAGCCTGTACCAATACGCCCGCAGCACGACCTTGCAGCGCACGGTCGAAGCTTTGCATAGGCAGGTTTTGAATTACATCACCTTTTACTGAGGCAATAGAGCCCGTAATTTCACGTTTCTCCAAAGCACCGTAACCGGTTACCACTACCTCAGACAATACTTTGTCATCGGTTTCCATCTTCACATCGATAGACGAACGACCACCGACAGCAATCTCGAGGGTTTTCAAACCCACAAAACGGAATACAAGTGTACCGTTCTCAGGAGCAGAAAGACTGAACTTACCGTCAGCATCGGTCTGTGTACCTGTGTTAGTACCTTTTACTTGCACGGTAACACCGGGTAGTGGTGAACCGTCTTCAGAAGAAGTAACCTTTCCGGATACTGTTCTGGTCTGTGCCAGGGCGGCACTTGCAAAGAGCACTGCAATGAACCATGCAAAGCTCAAGTGTAACAATCGCTTCATCATTACTTGGTTATGGTTTTACAAGAATGTGTCTATCGCAAATGAATCAAATTTTTTTTAAAAGCAAAACAACAAAAGCAAACTTCTTTCGTTAAACAATTACCTCTCTTCTAAAAAAAAGATGTTGTAACACCTAATAAAAAAGCACAATCCACTGATTATCAATCAAATAAAAAAGCGACTCTGCCTATAAAAAAGCAGAGTCGCTCAAATAAAATTTTTTATTGCAAGTATGTACTTTGTTTAGCTGCCTTCCTTTTTCGGATTAGTAGCCATTGTTTTGTACCAAACTTGGGTTAGCCTGAATTTCACGTACAGGCAGTGGAGCCAGATAGCGAGGGTCGCCATATTGCAAGTTGCCTGTTGCTTTGATAACATCTCTTCCCAAGCGTTTCAGGTCAAACCAACGGTCGCCTTCAAAGGCCAACTCCAAACGGCGCTGTAAAATAATTTCATCCAGCAGCGCACTGCCTGTCAGGCCTGACACCGGAGGAAGTCCGCAACGGGTGCGAATGGTGTTTACATCGGCAATGGCCTGTGCAGTGTTTCCTAAACGCGCCTGAGCTTCCGCACGTATCAGTATCATTTCCGAAACACGGAATACGGGGATATTGTCCATGTAGATAGTACCGGTTTTACCCAAAAACTTCGTACATTCTTCTACCACGATGTTGGAACGATTCACACCGGGCTGATACAATTGGCGGCGGATATCGCCGGTTTGGTGGAGCGCCAAAAACTGTGTAGTAGGTACTACGGCTCCCCAGCCTCCCAGAGAGGTAGAAGTCAGCGCAACTCGGGTAGTAAATGCCGACTGATTGGACTCGTTCACACCGTGCGATTCGGCTTCCTGCTGAAACAGGATTTCCAAAATAGACTCAGGATGTACACGCTCACGCCATGCGGCTACGTAGTTCGCATTGGTTACGAATCGGCCTACGTTGGTATTGATGGCTTCGGTAGCGTAGCGGGAAGCATTTTCCCAGTCGCCGTTGTAAAGGGCTACTTTTGCAAACAAGGCAAATGCCGCACCTCTGGTAATGCGATGAGGGCCACCGGTAGTAGGTGCTTTTTGTATGGCTTCCTGTAAGTCTCTGTACAATTGCTGATAAACATCGCGAATGGGTGCGCGTGCCGGCTGTGTAATTTGTGTCAGGTTCAGTACGCCTGTCAGCATCAGAGGTACGCCGCCTCTGTCAAACTGGGTAACGATAACGCCCGGATCCCATGCATAAATGCGCATCATGTTGAAATACAACAGGGCACGGATGCAGCGCATTTCGCCTTCAATCTCTGCGCGACGAGTTGCAGAAAAACTGACATTCGGGAGGGCTTCCAATATCAGGTTGATTTCGTTGATGGCAGAATAGTAAGTTGCCCATCCGCCTACATGAGAACCCAATACGTTATTTCCTTGATTGACGTAGCGTCCGCCGGCGCGGTTGATAATCTGTGTGTTATCGCCCATGGCTTCCACGGTTGCTACCAAATCGCGACCGTAAATTACCTGTGCTTTTAAGTAGCTGTACACATTGGCAATAGCCGAATTAACCGCCTCGGGCGTGGTTAAAGCACGGGAGGCATCTATTGATTGGCGTGGTTCTATCTCAAGCGCACGCTGGCAACTTGTAATACCCACCAAAAGCAACAATATGGCAAGAAACTTTTGCATATTTTTCATCATTCTTACTGTTTGAAGAATTCTTTGTTAATCAATGATTAGAAACGTGCCTGCACACCGATGGTATAGTTGCGCGACTGCGGAATAATACCTTGGTTGCCTGTACCTAAATCCACAAATTCAGGGTCAAAACCTGTCCATTTCGTCCAAGTCAGCAGGTTTACGGCCTGTGCATACACGCGGAATCCATTCAGTTTTACCTTAGATACCCATGCAGAAGGCAGGTTATACGACAAGGTCAATTGCTTCAGGCGGATGTAAGAAGCATCTTGATAGAAACGGCTGATTGACTGATACGAAGAAATACGACCTGTGATTTCTGTGCGGTTGTTGGCAGGCTTAGGCACGTCGGTAATTTGTCCGGGTGTTGTCCAGCGGTTTTCATAGTAATAACGCAGACCATTGCGAAGTACGCCGCCCAAATCTGCTAAACGGAATTCCTGCTCATTGGGCGCAACTCTGCCGTAGTCATACTGGAAGAATACGGAAAGCTCCAAGCCTTTGTAGCTAAACGTATTGGTTAAACCACCAAACATGGTAGAAAGGTTTGAGTGGCCAAGTGGTCGCTGGTCGGCTGCCAATACCAAATACGTGATGTCGTTGTTGATATTATACCACATCGGGCGGCCGTTGGCAGGGTTTACGCCTGCAAAAGGTACACCCACGTTAGTAAACAGCGGATAACCTACACGAATGCCTAAGTTGCCGGGCAGCACTTCTAAGCCATCATAGAGCTTGGTTACTTTGTTTTCCAAGAAAGAAATGTTGAAGTTGGTTTCCCACTTGAAGCCGCCGTCGGTATTAAGATTGGTTGTATTGAGCTCAATTTCAATACCTTGATTTTGAACTTCACCTACGTTTTGGGTGATGGAGCTGAAGCCCGATGTTTGCGGCACCGGCTGGCTGAGCAACAGGTCTTTGCTCAATCGGCGGTAAGCCTCAAATGAGCCGCGGATACGTCCGTCAAAGAGGGCATAGTCCAGACCCAAGTTGGTTGTTTCGTTGCGTTCCCAGCGCAGGTCGGGGTTGCCCAAACCGCTCGGGCCGATGCCTTGCACACCCTGATAGATACCGCCCAAACCATACAAACCTCTGGAAGCAAAGTTGCCGATTTGGTCGTTACCGGTGCTGCCCCAGCTGGCACGCAGACGCAACTCGGTCAGTGTGGCGTTGCCTTTCAGGAATGACTCTTCGCTGATATTCCATGCAGCAGAAACTGACGGGAAGAAACCAAAACGCGTGTTGGCACCGAAACGTGAAGAACCGTCGTAGCGGGCAGTCAGGTTTACTACGTATTTCTTATTGAAGTCGTAGCGAATGTTGGTAAATGCACCTGAACGGCGGAAACCCGTCCAAAAACCGCTGATACTTACCGGGCGTGCAGCGGCATTGGTGGTGCTGAAATCAGGTGTAGGGAAACCCTGACCGTTTGAGCCGTTTGCTTCCTGAATATCTTCGCGGTATTCTGTACCAATCAGCGCATTGATGCTGTGCTTTTCGGCAAAGGTTTTTGAATAATTCAGCGTGGCGTTGGTTGTCAGGTTTTTATTATAGTTGTTGTTTACCGTCAAAGTACCCTGAATGTTGAAGTAGTCGGATAAGCGCGGGTCGCCGTAGAACTCGGTGTACAGCATACGATAGTCCATGCCTCCGAAAACTTTCAACCGCAAACCTTTCATGATGTCATAATTGGCCGAAATATTGGCCACCATTTGGTTGGTCAGACCAATTGCCTTAATAAAGTTAGCATTGGCAATCACATTCTGGCTCAAATCACCAACCATTACACGACCGGAACCCGGTAAACCGAAGAAACCGGTAGATGCTTCGGGGTCATAAATAGGGTTGAAGGGCAGGATGATAGGAGCAGAGTATTGCGGTGCACCAAAAGCCAAACTACCGCTTGAACTGCCGTAAGGGCCGCGCTGCGTAAAAGTACTCAGGTTTACACCCGTCTCGAAAGAAAGTTTTGAGTTTACTTTCTGCGTCAGGCTCAGGCGACCTGCCACGCGGGAGAAGTCAATATTAATCAAACTTGCATCCTGTTGGTTGGCAGAAAGTGAGGCGTAGAAAGTTGTTCTGTCAGTGCCGCCGCTGGCAGCCAGCTCGTAGTTATTGATAATACCGGTTTTATAGGCTTCTTTTTGCCAGTTATAGGTAGGCAGGGCAGCAATTTCTGCATCGGTCATGGTAGTCGGGAAACCCAACTGGCTCAATGCCGTGCTACGCACAGCGGCAGGAGATGCCGTAGGACTTGCATTTTGGATTGCCTCAATACGCGCTGCAATAAACTCTTGCGTATTCATCACATCCAAAATGCGGATAGGCTCTACAATGCCCCGATAGTAGTTGAACTCAAAATTGGTTTTGCTGGCTTGCTTGCCTCTTTTGGTAGTAACCAAAACAACTCCGTTAGATGCCTGCGCACCGTAGATAGAGGCCGTAGCCGCATCTTTCAACACCTCGATAGACTCTATGTCGTTGGGGTTGAGGAAGGCCAGCGGGTTGTTGCTCACACGACCGCCGCCGTCATCGCGCACGTTCATTTGCACCCCGTCCACAACGTATAGGGGCTGATTACCCGCCGTGATGGAACCTACACCGCGAATACGCACACTAACGGCACCTCCGGGCGCACCGTTGGCAGATTGCACCAACACACCCGCCGCGCGACCTTGCAAGGCACGGTCAAAACTTTGCATCGGAAGGTTCTGAATTACATCACCTTTTACCGAAGTGATAGCACCTGTGATTTCGCGCTTTTCTACTACCGAATAGCCCGTTACCACAACCTCGTTAAGCACTTTTTCATCGGCCACCATGGCGATGTCAATCACGCTGCGGTTGTTAATATCCACCTCTTGTGTCTTCAAACCCACAAAGCGGAAAACCAGCGTTTTTGCGTTATCGTCCACTGTCAGGCGATATTTACCCTCAAAGTCGGTTTGAGTACCTGTGTTGGTACCTTTTACCTGTACGGTTACACCGGGCAGAGGCTCTTTATCTTCATTAGATACTACTCGTCCCGTGATGGTTTTTTGCGCCTCTGCTAATAACGGCAGCAACAGCAGGAGCAAAAAGGGTAGAAGTTTCTGTTTCATAAGTTTACTGAAAAAACGTTGATGAAATTGAGTAAAACATTAAGGATTAATGCGGTAGCCGATGCGTGCGTAGTTATTGCTCGGCTTAATTTGCTCGTTGCCTTCCAGCACGAACACAAGCATGAAACTTTGCCCGGCTGGAATTACCGCAGGCAATACCTCAAACTGCAAAGAACCAAAGCTGCTGTTAGCAGGAATGGTTACTGCACCGCCATTGGTCAGGCGATAGTGCACCCCCTCGCGGGCAGTGCTTGCCTGCGCATCCACACGCACACGGATGGTTTGCGGTTCGGGACGCTGCGCGCCCACCAAATTCACCTGTGTACTCACAACCCCCTGACCCGCTCGAACGGCAATGATGGGATAGTTCACCCCCAAAGCAGGTGTGCGAGTTACGGTTTCGTTAAATTCCACCAAGGAATCGTTGAAGAACACACGCTTGTCCTTGAAACAAGAGGACAAGGCAAAAGTCAGACACCACAACAGTACCCAACTGAGCATTGTTTTTTTCATGTGAACAATAAAGGTTTAATGAGGCGACAAAACACCCTGTTTAGATTAAGACAGTAATGTAAAGTTATGAGACGTGAATAGCCCGCTTCGGCTAATGAATGTTTTGCAATTTCAGTAGGGAATCAGAGAAAACAAAGAAATTTCATAAAAAATGTTAAAGTTGGATTCTCACACCCGGGCCTACCAGAAAAAACCACTTGGTTTCGCGAATCAGGTAGCCAAAACCACCGAACAGCGGAAAACTGAGCTTCAAATCGCGGCGACTGGGGTAAACAGAGCCCAACACAACGATTCCTAAATCGCGGTTGTCGTTGGTGGTATTGAAATTGAAAGCGTTTAGTGCCAGCGCACCCACCCCTATCCTGTAAGGGCGTAAGGCCGCTACTTTATTGGGTTGGAAAAAGCGAAACTGTGCAATTATCGCAAGGCTGATACCGCCCAAAGAAGTGAAGCCGTCCTCCCCTATCTTCTTGGTAATCAAGCCCGCAGGGAACGACACGTCAATATCAAACGAATAGTGCCGCTGCAATACGATTTCCACTTTATGGCTGTAAACATCGCCGCCGTGCCTGTCGGAACGATGCCGGAACACAATTTCAATTTTGCTCCAATCGTCTAAATCGCGGGTTTTGCGGCTGAGAATGCTGTTGAGCAGCACAATGCCTTTGGTGCAGTCTTTGCGGTCGTAGGCAGCCCCCCGCGGCGAATTTTCGGAAGGGCAGGCACACAGATTTTCTATGCGGCGAAACTCCAACAACTGGTTGGTCTGTGAACTGATGCGCACCTCTGCCTCTAAGTACTGCTTGCCGAAAAAGCGGTCGGGAAGGTCTATGCTGTCTGCTTCAAAAGCGATGCTCACTTCCTGTACGACTTTATCGTACAAAACAATGGCGGTAATGTCCGTAATCCGTTGGTAGCCTTTGCCGTAGTCTATCTTGATAAAATCCAGCGGTTTGGCGCGTTGAAACTCTCTGATTGTGAGGTTAAAACCGGAGTTTTGCCCATTCATCACCAGTGCAATCCGTCGGCGGGAAATATCGGAAGGGATTTTCAAACGAAACTGAATCAGATTTTCGTTGCGCAATACGCTGTCTTGGCGGGCAGTTGTCAGCCCGTCAAAAGAAAAGGCAGCTTTGTCCAACGACTTGCCCTCTATGCGCAGGTCTAAACTTTCGCCGGGCTGCACGCTCAGGTTATCCGTCCATTCTGCCCCATCGCGCGAAACGGTTACGCGGGAAATGGTTGTACGGGGAATGATATTGGTATTGGTCAGATAAACCGCTTTGTCGCCGTCTTTGATGTAAAGATACCCATCCTGCTGTCGGTGCAGGCCGTAGAGTCGCAAATCGCACAATACGCGGTTGGTGCTCAATTTACTTTTGGTAAAAATTTCACCGATAAGCCTGCCTCCCGCTTCTTCCTGATTTTCAATGCGGTAGGTTTTTCGCATCATCAGGTTTTTGTGGTAATCCATTTCTACTTCCAACTCTGCACCGTTCTGTTCGTTGTAAACGATGTCATTTTTATGCAGGCGCAAAAATATCAGGCGGCTTTGCCTTGCCTGTATGGTCATTTGAATGGGCGGCAGTTGGTAGGTAGGCAACCCGTTTACTCCGATAAAAGGCCGACGTGCCGCCAACTGAATCGTCAGGTTGTGCGTGCCGGGTTCGTTAGCGCTCAAATGCAGCCTCACACGCCCCTGAAATTCGGAAATTTTATAGTCAATTACTTGATTTTCAGTCCATTTATTTTCAATCAGCAGTGTTTTCGGGTCGCTGACTTCTATGTCCATAATTTCCTCTTCGCCTACGTACAACTCATCTTTTGCCAAGCGAAAACGCACCTGCGGCGTTTTGTAGGGTAACAGGCGAATATTGAAAAATTGCTCGCGTAGGCCGCCGTCGTTGTAGATGAGCCAAAAATTCAGCGAAAGAAATTGAGCGGTACTCAGGTCGTTAAAGCGCAAGCGGGCAGTGAGATAATCCTGCGAAGGGGCAGGCATCAGCGAATCCAGCACCTGAAAGTCGGCGGAAGGTAACAACCGCCACTGCTGAATGGCTTCCGGATGTGTAAAATATATCCGCAACTCGGCAATGGTAGTGCTCTCCTGATAAGGAAAAGCCAACTGCCTGACTCCCTGAAAATTAACGCCATTGGTGCTCCACGCGTAATGTGCCGTATCTATCCAGAGCACCACATCGCGCAGAACGGGGGTTCTGCCTGTACGCGGTTGTGCCTGAACAAAAAAAGTAAGCGGCAGAAAAAACAGCAACGCGAAAAAAAACAAGTTTCGGTAGTTAGTCATCGGATTGGGGTTTGCCTTGCACAAAAATACGCTCTTTTTGAAGTCTTCCTTTGCGGTCGTAATAGCGCCAGCGGCCATCGGGCAGGCCGTCCTTGTAGTAGCCGCTGATGTTTACCGTTCCGCGCCGTTTTTCATGGTAAATCAGTCGGCTGCCATTGCCTTTCTTGAAAGTACCTTTGGGTAATACCCGCCCATTAACACCCGTAAAATCACTGATTTCCAACAACTTACCTGCATCCCACTGCTCTGTTTGGCGCAGTGCACCGTTGCTGTGAAAGTAGCGCCACTCTCCTTGCTCGCGGTTATGAACATAGCTGCCCGTTGCCCTGATTTTCCCGTTGGGATAATAGTCTGTCCATATGCCGCTTTTCAACCCATCCTCCCAGTAACCTTTGGCAACCATGCGGCCTTTGTCGTAAAAAATCCACTCCCCTACCGCACAGCCGCCATGCTGTAAACCCGTGGCTGTCATGTGGCCTTCTTCATCGTAATACGTCCATTTGCCTTCGGGTATGCCGTTTTGGTATTCGCCCGCTGCTTGCAGATACCCATTGGGATGAAAGAATTGCCAAATGCCTGTTTCCCGACCGGCTAAAAGCATTCCCTGCGCTTTTACTTTTCCATTAGGATAAAAAAGTAAACAAAGCGAATCCAAAGCTCCGGAGCGATAAATGCCGCGCATGAGTAACTCCCCTTTGGTTGTGTGCCACTCAAAAGCACCTTCGGGTTGTCCCTTTCGGCAAGCAAGTGTTACAACTTCCTGCAAATCAGTGAAATACTGCATGTTACCTTCAAGCCATCCGTTGCTGTAAATACCTTTGGCAACAATATTGCCCTGCCAATCTCTAAAAATGCGCTCACCTGCGCCGGAGTCTATCAGTACCTTGTCTTTTGTTTCCAAGCGCATCAATTGCCCGTTGTTGTAAGTTATTTTTTCCAAAACCTGCCCCTCTGCATCGTAATTCAGTTGTTGGCCGTTAAGTTTTCCGTCTTTAAACAACATTCGGCTTACACGTTTGCCCCGTTCGCTGATTTCCCAGATGCCATGCGGCACATCGTCTTTGAAATTTCCCGTTATCAGTTGGGTATCATCGGGCGTGTGAAACTCCCACCTGCCCTCGGCAAGCCCCGTTATGAAGTGTCCCTTGGCAAATAACCTGCCGTTCGGATAAAACCACTGTGAAGCTCCTTGGTAAGCCCCTTGCTTGAACCAATGCCACTCGGCGGCCAATTTGCCGTCAGGGAAATAGACCTGCCACATGCCCCGCGGGCGGCTTTTATCGGTCATACCGCGCAGGGCGTAGTGTCCCGCGCGGTTGTAGTAAGCAAAAACACTGTCTGCAACGCCTTTGCGGAACCATTGCTCACGGACAAGTTTACCCTCTATATACCACTTGCCCCAACCTTCCGGCAATCCTTTGCGGTAATTCTGCTCAAAAAAAATGCGGTTAACCGCGTACCAAAACCACTTGCCCTCGGGTTTTCCGTTGCGGTAACTGCCTTCTACTTGCAACAACTTTCCGGAAGGCGTATAAAATTTCCAAGTGCCTTCGCGGTTGCCCCGAACGGTTTTGCCTTCCTGTTGCAGCGAATCGGGAATGACAATCTGTGCGGCAGCCTGCACAGTTGCCATCAACCATATAAAACCTATCAGACGCGGTAAGAAAGTAGCCATTTTTCTGTCTGCACATGCTGCAAATCTTGTGCTTCATTGTAAAAAAGCCGATTTGTCGCCAAATTTGAGCACTTGAAGCTAATCACATTAAAACACCTGCACGCCTATGCCTTCTTTTGACATTGTTAATAAGATTGACCACCAATTACTGGATAACGCTATCAACACCGCCCGCAAGGAAATTGCCACGCGCTACGACCTGAAAGACAGCAAAACCGAAATTACGCTTGACAAAAAGACGCTGCACATCACCATCGTTACCGATAATGAAATGAGTCTCAAATCGGTTATCAAAGTAATCATTGAACGCATGGTGAAGCAAAATCTGGATGCCAAATGCTTAGACTTCGGCAAAGCAGAGTATGCATCGGGCAATATGGTGCGCAAAGATATCAGCGTGAAAGAAGGCATTGAAAAAGATATTGCCAAAAAAATAGTCAAAGACATCAAAGACTCAGGGCTGAAAGTACAAGCCAGCATCATGGATGAAACCGTGCGCGTAACAGGCAAGAAAATAGATGATTTACAGGAAGTTATCGCCCTGATGCGTCAAAAAGATTACAATATCCCGCTCCAATTTGTGAACATGAAGCGGGATTAGTATTGTCTGAAATCAAATATTGATAAATTTGCGGTGGAATCGGAGTGTAGCGCAGTCCGGTTAGCGCGCCACGTTCGGGACGTGGAGGCCGGAGGTTCGAATCCTCTCACTCCGACAACTTATTTTACAGGCACCGAAAACGTTACCCGCACAGGCATATGGTCGCTGATAGCACGCTGTGCAGCAGGGTCGTCTTTCAACAAACCGCCAATAACGGCTTCTTCACGCCTTACCAAGTGCTGCATGGCCTTGTTTACCAGAATATAATCAAATCGGCGTTCGGGCTTGTCTGCTGTGTGCGTAAATACGGTTTTACCCTGCCAAGGGTCATTCCACCGCAGCGGATTATCCTTGCGCAACAATTCCGCCATTTCACGGCTACCGTCCAATGAGTTAAAATCTCCTGCAAAAACCATCGGCAGGCGTTTGTTGCGTTTGCGCAACTGCCGCAACTGATACTGAATGGCCTGAATTTGCCCTAACCGCGTAGCGATGTCTTCCTCCGTGCGACCTGCTTTCAAGTGCACACCTGTCAGCAAGAAGGCATAGTCGGGACGGATAAAAATTTCCTGCGCAACCACACGGGAATTGACATTAATTTGGGTGCGGGGCTGACCGTCTTTGTTTTTAATGCCCGGCACAGGGGTGTAAAGACTGCGGAAACTGTAAGTCATCCCCATTGGGTAGCGACTCATTATCACCACGTTCATGTACCAGTCGGGGCTTTCCGAACCTGCAAAAAACTGATAGCCCATATCGGCAAGGTGCTCGCGGGCAATCTGACGCAGAAAGGCAATGCTCTCAAACTCCTGCAAAACGACAATGTCGGCATCGGCTTCGCGAAGGGCTTTTACCAACATCGCAACTTTTTGCTTTACTTCCTCCTGTGCTTTGGCATCTTTTACATCTTCGCGCTCGTTGCGGATGTAGGGGTTGTCAAAAGCATCTACAAAGTGCTCTACGTTCCAGTTCAGAATGGTAAACGTATTCTTTTGAGGAAACTGATAATTTTCGGGGAGTGCCATACCTCGCTCGCTTATGCTTTGCGCATTGACGCGCAGTGCAAGCGTAAACAAGCACAGCCCCAACAACAAGAATTTTTTCATCAGCATGTGTAATTTTGATTGATTAATTTGTAACTAAGCAACGCACAATATCATGCGCACGAATTTTTTTACAGATAATACAGTGTTCAGCAGATTTTCAAATCCGTATTCCGAAATCCCAAATCCGAAATCAGAATGCTGCTTATCTGATTATTTATTGGCCTGCAAGCGGGCAAACTCTTTGGCAAAATAGGTCAGAATTGCCGTTGCACCCGCACGTCGGATGCTGAGCAAACATTCTTTCATTGCCCGCTCGCCGTCTATCCAACCGTTAGCTGCTGCGGCTTTAATCATAGCATACTCGCCGCTGACGTTGTAGGCTGCAATCGGTAAATCAAAATTATCTTTCAGCAAACGGATGATGTCCAAATAAGCTAAGGCAGGCTTTACCATCAGAAAGTCAGCGCCTTCGGCTGCGTCTAATGTGGCTTCCAGCAGTGCCTCGCGGGCGTTGGCAGGGTCCATCTGATAGGTTTTTTTATCGCCTGAACGGGGGGCAGAGTCCAACGCATCGCGGAAAGGGCCGTAGAACGCGCTGGCGTACTTTGCCGTGTAGCTCATGATAGACACATTGGTAAATCCTTGATTATCAAGCATTTCACGGATGTATTGCACGCGTCCGTCCATCATGTCGGAAGGTCCTAAAATATCGCTGCCTGCCTGTGCTTGCGCAATTGCCATTTTGGCAAGAATTTCCAGCGTGGCATCGTTGATAATTTCGCCGTTTTCTACCAGCCCGTCGTGCCCGTCGGAGCTGTACGGGTCCATGGCTACGTCCGTAATCAGCACCGCCTCGGGGAAACGCTCTTTTATCAGACGAATAGTGCGGAGGTATAAATTATCCTCGCGCCAACTTTCGGAAGCAAATTTATCTTTGAGGCTGTCCTCAATGTGCGGGAAAGGAGCAAAAACTTTCAGCCCAAGGGCAAGACACTCTTCTATTTCGCGCAGCGCCGCATCGGGCGAAAGGCGAAAAATGCCGGGCATAGATTTGATGGGCACTTGCAAGCCGCTGCCTTCGGTGAGAAACAACGGGTAGATGAGGTTGTCGGTCTCTACGCGGGTTTCCTGCACCATGCGGCGGATAGGTTCGGACTTGCGGTTTCTTCTGGGACGATGTAACATGAACGGTAGGTTTGTTGGCTGCAAAAATACACCGCACCTCTCGGATTTGGGATTTGAGCCTGTGGATTTGTAGTTTTGTTAATGCAAGCAATGTAAAACCGCACAGGTTATTATGTTGCGATTGGTAACATCAGCACTTAATCATATACAAAATGAGAACACTCACAACCCTTCTCTTATTGTTCTGTTTTGCCACAGCAGCCACCGCCCAAAAAAAAGGACGCTGGGAAAATCTATCTTCCTTAGATGCTTGGCGCAACTTTAAAAGCCCGACCGTCAACGAACAGTGGAAGCCAATCCCGAAAGGTTTTATGCTTGCAGGCAAAGGCGGCGGCGACATCATCACCAAAAACCAATACGAAAATTTTGAACTGCATTTGGAATGGAAAATTTCCGTCAATGGCAACAGCGGCATTTTTTTCCATGTGGTAGAAAATGATGACGTGAAGTATGTGTGGCAATCCGGTCCGGAAATGCAGATTCTGGACAACGACGGACACCCCGACGGCAAAATCAAAACGCACCGCGCAGGCGATAACTACGACTTGCAATCCTGTACCGTAGAAACCGTTAAGCCGCCCGGGCAGTGGAACAAAGTCAAGCTCATTGTCAATAAAGGCAAAGTGGAGCATTGGCTCAACGGCGTAAAAGTAGTTGAATATCAGTTAGGAAGCCCCGAATGGGAGGAACTCTACAAGAAAAGCAAGTTTAAAGATATGCCGCTCTACGGCAAAGGCGGCAAGGGGCACATTGCCTTGCAAGACCACGGCGACCAAGTATGGTTCCGCAATATCCGCATCCGCAGCCTGTAACGCGCATGGAGTTTCGCACCGAACTTACCGTTCCGCCTTCGGACAAAGCCATTACGCACAAGAGCCGCCTGCTGACGGTCGGCTCTTGTTTTGCCGATGAGGTCGGGCAACGGCTCGCCGACAATAAATTTCAGGTGCTCGTCAATCCTTTCGGGACAATTTTTAACCCCGTGAGCCTCTTTGAGTTATTGGAAAAATCGTTGAGCGGCGAACCTCTGCGCACCATGCCCGTTGAGCGCGACGGGCTTTTTTTTCATTACGGGCTGCACAGTCGCTATTTTGCCGAAAGTCCCGAAGCCATTAACCAACTTGTGCGAAGGCAAATGCAACAAACCGCCGATTTTTTGCAAGCACCTGCCAACTCGGACAAGTGGCTGATTATCACGCTCGGAACAGCATGGATTTATGAATTGGCAGAAAGCGGCGTTCCCGTAGCCAATTGCCACAAAATACCTGCAAAGAATTTCCGCAAACGGCTGCTGCAAACCGAAGAAATTATCGGTGCTTTTGAAAAAATGTTTGTTACCTTGCCCAAAAACTGCCACATTATTCTGACAGTCAGCCCCGTGCGGCATATCAAGGATACGTTGCCGCTTAATACAGTAAGTAAGTCTGTTTTGCGGCTGGCTGTGCATCAAATCACTGAAAAGTTTCCTCAAACAGGCTATTTCCCTGCTTATGAGCTGCTTTTAGACGACCTGCGCGACTACCGCTTTTATGCCGCCGACATGCTGCACCCGTCCGAACAGGCAGTTGATTACATTTTTGACAAATTCGCTTCGGCATATTTCCGCCTGCCTACCTTGCAACTCATGCAACGCTGGCAGAAAATCAGGCAGGGGTTGGCGCATCGCCCGCTGCAGGCCAACAGTGCATCGCATCGTCGCTTTTTGGAAGATTTGTCGCAAAAATTAGCCGAAATTGCACCGCATTTAGATGTAAGCGAGGAAATGGCAGAACTGCAAGAGCAATTGAATACCTTATAAGCTCATTACCAGCCACGCCGCCAGCCATACCAACAACATGTAAAACGCTACCACAGGCGCGTTGATTTGCATGATGCGTGCCTCTTCTATTTCGTCAGGAACGATAGACTTGACCATCAGAATATTTTGCAGCGAAATGGCATTTCCCACGGCACTGCCCGAGTGAAGTACGGCCAAGGCAAGCATCATCCACAATTGCCCCGCAAGCAAGTGTTTCAGCCCTCCCGCAAAAAGCAAATTGCCCATGGTGGCGCTGCCTGTAATAAAACTACCCATTACCCCCGAAATACCCGGAAAAACGAGCAATGCCATCCACGGATGCTGCGGCGTAAGTTCAGCATATGCTGCCGCCATATCTGTGCGGATGAGTTGGGTAAACAGCACCAGCAATAATATGCTGAACAAAGTCATGCGCATTTTGCCGACTGTTTGTTGCCATGCATGTAAAAAACCTTTGCGTGCGCCTTGTTTAACGGCGATTGCCTGATAAATTATTCCGGCAAGAATAAACAACAGACCGGGCTGAAAGGCTGAAAATTTTTTCCCGCCTTCCAACCACTGCCAACCGATGGGTTTGAACAACCAACTTGCAGGAATCAGCAAGGCAATGAACAACAAGTAAGGCCAAAAACTTTGCCACCAGAGCAGGGCAGGCGGTTTGGCTTCTTTGGGCATGGCCAGCGCAACAAATGCAAACAGGCCGATACTGCCTGCCAATACAGTAGGCAGTTCCACGCTGATGCGGCTGCCGACTAAATAAGGAATCAGGAAGCAGACACCTGCTGCCAGCAACGTTTGCAGTTCGCTGCGCCACGACAGGCTGATTCCTTCTGTTTGGGTGTAAAGCCATGCCAGCACAAAAGGCATGGCCAGAATGGGCAACGCATTCAGCAAAACAGTGTACTGCACTACTGCATCTGCGGGAGATATTACACCTATGCCGATGCGCAAAGCTGTTGCCAGTGCGCCAAAAGTTACGGAGGCCGTATTGGCCGCCAGCGGAATAATCACACAAGTAAGCGGCCGAAACCCGAAACTGTACAGCAGCGGAGCGACCAGCATCGCAGGAATACCGAAACCTGCAATGCCTTCCATCAAACTACCCAGAAACCAGCCAAACAGCAACACCACAGGCAGACCCGTACCCGAAGCACCTATTTTTTGATGAAAGGTTTCCATTTGCCGCTGTCGGTGCAGCAAGTTGTAAAAAAGGTATGCCCCGAAAATCAGTAAACCAAGTTCTGCCCAAACAAACAGGGTATCTGCCGCCGCGGGAAACAAAGAGGCTACTCCTTTTGCCCGCACATGGGCAATGCCGAGAAACAACACACCCGCAAGCGCCCCCATCCACAAGCGGCGCAATATAAAAATGCCGCCGAGCAGCAACAGGAGCGCCAGCAGCGTGAAAATCAGCGATTGGGACATGATTAAAAAGATGCAACAGCCGAAAGATACAAAACGAAAGACTATATTTGATACCGGTCAAATTGTCATTATGGAAAACTACCGTTCTCTATTCAGTATTGCCGATGAGGTGCATTATCTGAATTGTGCCTACATGTCGCCCATGCCCAATGCCGTATCTGTTGCGGGTATGAAAGGCCTTCTGCGCAAAGCAGAGCCTTACAAAATCAGTCAGGCAGATTTTTTTACGGATGTAGAAAAAGTACGTCATGCGTTTGCCAACCTTATAGGAAGCAGCGAGCCGCAGCGTGTCGCCGTCATCCCTTCGGTTTCTTATGGCATTGCCACGGTTGCGCGCAACCTGCCTTGCGAAGCAGGCGATGAAATCATAGTGGCTCACGAACAATTCCCCAGCAATATTTATGCATGGCAGGTGCTTGCCAAAGAGCGACAGCTGACCATCAAAACCATTGCACCACCCAAAACCTTGCACAATCGGGGCGCATTGTGGAATGAAGCTATTTTAAAGGCGATTACCGATAAAACTGCATTGGTTGCTTTGCCACACTTTCATTGGGCAGACGGCACACGCTTTGAGTTAGCAGCAATCGCCGATAAGGTACATCGCCACGGGGGAGTGCTGGTAATAGACGGTACACAAAGCATCGGTGCATATCCGTTTGACCTGCGCGAAATTCATGCGGATGCCGTTATTGCGGCCTCTTACAAGTGGATGATGGGGCCTTATGGCATCGGTGCAGCTTGGTTCGGCCCTGTTTTTGACAACGGCAGACCGCTGGAAGAGTCATGGATGGGGCGGCTAAACAGCGAAGATTTCAGTCGCTTAGTGGACTACCAACCGGCCTATCAGCCCGGTGCCGTGCGCTACGATGTAGGCGAAAAAAGCAACTTTATCCTGATTCCCATGTTCTTGGAAGCCTTACACCTGATACAGGAATGGGGAACGGCACAAATACAATCTCACTGCCGTCAATTGACCGCACCGCTCATTGATTTTTTGACAGCAGCAGGCTGTTACACCGAAGACCCTCACTGGCGCAGCGAGCACCTGTTAGGCGTTCGTTTTCCGCAAACGGTAGCCATGGAGCGCGTACGTGAAGAACTTGGCCGCCGACATGTGCTGGTGTCTTATAGAGGCGATGCCATGCGCATTTCACCGCACCTGTACAACACGCCGGCAGATATAGAAGCCCTGACAGAAGGTCTGAAAGCAGCATTTGCATAATTTCCGTTTACCATACAGCAACCCTGACCCTATGATGACAAACATACAAGACATATTTCGGTACATCCTGTTTATCAGTTGCTTATGGGTAGCCCTCCCGACGGCAGCACAAAAAAAAGTCAAGCAAAAGCCCGTACAGCTACTGAAAGCAGCCCCTATTTTCGGCGATAATATGGTGTTGCAGCGTGGTAAAAAAATCCCGATATGGGGCAAGGGAGTGCCCGGGCAGCCCGTCAGCATACAAATAGGCAACCGCAGTTGGAAAAGCAGGGCAGACAAACAAAGCGGCATCTGGTACATTGAATTAGACAGCCTGCCCGTTGGCAGCAATTACAGCCTGATGATTACACAGCCCCAACAGGATGCCCTTCTGTTTAAAAACGTAGCCGTTGGTGAGGTCTGGCTCTGTTCCGGTCAGTCCAATATGGAGTGGCCGGTTAGGCTGAGCAACAATGCCGATGCAGAGGCCGCCGCTGCCGATTTCCCGCTGATTCGCCATGTAAAAGTTATGCGCCGCGCCTCCCTTGTATTAGAAGACAGCTTGGCCGTCGGTAAATGGGAGGCCGCAACACCGCAAACTGTGCCGCATTTTTCGGCAGTGGCATATTTTTTTGCCCGCCATCTGTACGATTCGCTCAAAGTACCCATTGGTCTGATAAACAGCAGTTGGGGCGGCACACAGGTAGAGTCATGGACAAGCCGCACAAGCCTTGCCACACTGCCCGATATTGCCTCAGAATTAGCCCGCGTTCCTGCCGTCGGAAATGCTTTGGCCGATTCGGTGATACAGCGAAACCCCAACCGCTACCCTTCAATTTTGTACAATGCCATGATTTACCCGCTGAAACGCTATGCACTGCGCGGTGTGATATGGTATCAGGGGGAAACCAATGCCGTGCGTGCGGTGCAATATGCCCGAACTTTTCCCTTACTCATTAAAGACTGGCGCAAACAATGGGGCGAAGAACTGCCTTTTCTGTTTGTGCAATTAGCCAACTGGAAAGCGGCAGGCGGCAACAGCCAAAACGGTGGCAGCGAATGGGCAGAACTGCGCGAGGCACAACAAGCGGCACTGCAATTGCCCCAAACCGCAATGGTTGTAACCATAGACATAGGCGACTCGGAAGATATTCACCCCCGCAACAAGCAGGATGTAGGCAAGCGTTTAGCCTTGCAGGCACTGCATCTGGTTTACAAACGCAACATAGCCTCTGCGCACCCTGTCTTTGCAGAAAAAGTGATGGAAGATGAAACCTTGATACTGTATTTCAAGAATACCTACGGCAAACTGGCAGTAAAAAACGACCGCTATGGCTATGTGCGGGGGTTTGAGCTCGCAGGAAAAGACGGCATATTTTACCCTGCGCAGGCGCGCATTGTCGGCAACGACCGCATCATTGTTTCATGTGCGCAGGTAGGCCGCCCCGAGTATGTGCGCTATGCTTGGGCCGACGACCCCGCCGATGCCAATGTGTACAATGCCATCGGGCTGCCCTTGGCTCCCTTCCGCACCGACAACCTACCCGAAAAAACGGCCGACAAACGGTTTAAGGTGGAGTAAACAAACCGATATTTCGGAAGGCGGATTGGTTCGGATGTAAACATCAGCGAAAAAACCGTGTCATTCGCAACAATCCGCGTACTTATTCACCCACTCTGCCCCGCCTAATCTCCCAAGCTAATTCCTATGCCGCGGGCGGTTTGGATGAGGTAGGAGTCGGGCGTTACGCCGTTGTAGCGGGCAGTGGCTTCTTCCAGCGTTACGGTAGTGATGGTATTGTTTCGGTAACTCACCATTCGCCCAAATTCGCCGGCCAGCACCATTTCAAAGGCTTTTACGCCAAACTGTGTGGCCAGTACGCGGTCGAAGGCGATGGGTGTGCCGCCGCGCTGGATGTGCCCCAAAACGGTTTCCCTGATATCGGCAGTGCATCCGGCGGCTTTGAGTTGTGCAGAAAGTTGATAGGCTACTCCTCCCAAGCGCACGTTCTCATAACCTGCTTCGGTGGCTGCACGGGCAGTTACAGTGCCGTCTTTGGGTTTGGCTCCTTCGGAAATGACGATGTGTGCAAACCCGCGCCCGTTATCAAAACGGCTGTTCAGGCGCTCGGTAATTTTTTGTATGTCATACGGAATTTCGGGGATGAGACACACCTCTGCACCGCCTGCAATGGCCGTATGCAAGGCAATCCATCCCGCATCGCGCCCCATCACCTCCATAATCATCACGCGGTGGTGGCTTTCGGCAGTGGTTACGAGTTTGTCAAAACATTCGGTGGCTATTTGAACCGCCGTTTGAAAGCCAAAAGTGTAATCGGTGGCCCCCAAGTCGTTGTCTATTGTTTTGGGTACACCAATCACAGGCACGCCCAAGTTGTGCAATGCCTTGCTGATGCGCTGCGAACCATCGCCACCAATACTGATAACAGCCTCAAACCCCTGATTTTTAAGCAATTGCACCAATTCCTGCGAGCGGTCAATGCCACTCCACGAGCCATCGGGATTTTTGACAGGCCAATTAAAGGGGCCTCCTTTGTTGGTAGTTTTGATAATTGTCCCACCCTTTACATGAATACCTGCCACTGCTTTGTTGTCCAATAAAACAAGCTCTTGCGGTTGTCGCAAAATGCCGTTGTAGGCTTCAATACTGCCCCAAACCTCCCATTCAGGCGTTTGCGATGCGCGCTTAACAATGGCACGGATAACGGCATTCAGGCCGGGGCAATCGCCTCCGCCGGTAAGTACGAGTACTTTCTTTTTCTCAGGCATGGCTTAACTATTCAGAAGAACCATGCCAATATACCTAATTTGACAGGAAGTAAAGAAAAAGCCATCCCCTATCCTTGGAAATGGCTTGCATTTTTTCGGTAAGTTGCTGCTGTTTAGCCGATGAAAAAGTAGTACGCATTGGCAAGTACCTGAGAGATAAGTGTGCCTGATGCAAGCGAGGCCATCAGACCGATAAACTCCCATTTGAGTACGGCAACCTTGTCTTCGTGCGAAACAAATACTTTAATGGCCGTAATGACTACATAGAGCAGGCACAAACTAATACCGATGATAGCAGTTTGGTTCATGCGCTGATTGATGCTTTGGTTAGACGTGGCAGCGCTGGAAATAATCTGCTGGTCGGTCATATCGGCAGGAATCCCTTTTTTCAGCAGTTCGGCAGTGAGAAATTCGTAGGTCGGGCCGACAGGATTGCCGTATTTTTCCTTGTTGCGGTTTTCGGCAGAAATTTTATTGATAGGATTGCCCTTGTCGCGCGTCAGTTGTTTCAGGTAGTTGCGTTCCAATACAGCCCATCGGGCAACCGCCTCGGGTGATTCCTGTGTTAATTTTTGTACCGATTTTTCATACAAAGCCGCTACATTAGCTTCATATTCGCTCCGTAGTGCGCCTTCATGCCACAGTACAATTCCTACATAGGCAATAAATCCCTGAATAATGAGATAGAGTAATTGTTTACCCGATAGAGTTTCGCTTTTCATCACAAAAAAGTTACGTAACAAAATTATGGAGTAAGCAGTAAATCTGGTGTAAGAGTTGCGACAAATTGCATAAAAATTAGGATTTTATGAACCTGAAAAGCCAATTGTTTGGTACGGTAATTATTTTACTGATGTGGTCGGGCGGCCAAGCAGCCGCACAGACCGGCAAAATAGTAGTAGAAATAAGCCACCTGCGCAGTGCCAACGGCAAGGTGCTGGCTGCCCTCTACAAAAGCGAAAAAGGGTTTATGAAAGACGAAAAATCGGCAATAGCAACGGCTCAGGTAAGTCTTTCAGGTAAGCAGGCACAAATTGTATTTGAAGTACCTTACGGGGAATACGCTTTTTCGCTGCTGCACGATGAAAACGGCAACGGAAAAATGGATACCAACATGCTGGGCATCCCCAAAGAAGGCTACGCTGCCTCCAACAACGCTAAAAATTCGCTGGGTGCACCCAAATATGCAGATGCAAAGTTTGTTTTAGACAAGCCCGAAATCAGACAGCAAATACAGATGATTTACTGGTAGCCGGGCAATTGACTGCACTACTTTGAATGAACGCCCAATAAAATCGCTATTGGGGGAACTCGGATTGAGGATTTATACAACAACGCCGGTGATTGGCAAAGATTTTCATGTAAATCATTGAAAAACAATGGCTTACACCTAACGAGTCTTAGATACCCGTCAGATGTGCGTATAATACCAATGAACACCGATTAAGCATTTGCTTGCTCCAAAAATCCCCCTAAACTTGCGTAAATGCTTATATACCAAACTTCATGTAAAAAAATATCACTCCTTTGCAACCTTCTTTCCGCAAACGGGGTCTTAATACCGAGCACAAACCTATTAAGGTCAAACTTACAACCTAACTTGCCATCCCCGCCGGTCGCGGGGATGTTTTGTATCGCAATTATCGCTTCGGCGTTCAGATATACATTAATCCTAATTATGTAGTTTGTTAGAAGATGTTGCTTTTGGCGACATCTTCTTTTTTTGGCTGCCTTTTTGCAGTTATTTTTGTGAACTCCGTGAAAATGACCAAAACTATTACTGCTCCCTGCTCATGCTCAAATGCGTAGTCATAGACGACGATGAACAATCGCGGAAGATTTTAGAGCATTTTATCGGCTTGACCAGTTTTCTGGACTGTACGGCTGTTTTTTCCTCCGGAACAGAGGCGCTGAGTTACCTCCTGCAATCTCCCGTGGATGTGTTGTACGTGGATATAGATATGCCCGGGCTGTCGGGTATTGAATTGGTTAAAGCACTGCCGCAACCGCCCGTAACCATTTTTACAACATCGCATACCAATTTCGCACTGGCAGCATTTGAGTTGGACGCTGCCGACTATTTGGTTAAACCCATTGATTTTGCTCGTTTTACGCGGTCGGCTGCCAAAATTTCGGAACGTATTCGCAACAAAACAGTCAATGAATCGGGCGACAGCGACGACTTTTTCGTTAAGGTCAATAACAAAATGGTGCGCCTGTCTGCCGCTGACATTTGGTTCATTGAGGGGCTTTCCGACTATGTGCTGATTCATACCGAACAGCGGCAGTATGTGGTAGATACCACGCTCAAATCCATTGAAGACAAACTGCCCGACGACCGTTTTGTCCGAGTGCATCGTTCCTACATTGTCAATATCAGCCGCATAGAAAGCATTGAGGACAACGAAATTATCATCAAAGGCAAAGAAATTCCCATCAGCCGCACCTATCAGCAAGACTTTTTCCGAAAAATCAGGAAGTTGTAGGCTGCCATATTATATTCCAAACCGATTCGCTTTATTTGTGTTATTCAGACGAAGACACAAACAACCACTTGTACATGAAAGCGACGCTGTACGGAATCTTTTTCGGAGCATTGTTGCTGGTTTCCTGCCGCAACGAACAAACGCAAAAAGCTGAAAATCCGCTATTTACTGCCTTAGAACCTACGCAAACGGGTATCAGTTTTGCCAATACCCTAACCGATACTGAAAAAATCAACATTCTGGATTACCTCTACTACTACAACGGTGGCGGAGTCGCTGCGGCCGACTTCAACTTAGACGGCAACATTGACCTGTTTTTTACGGGCAATCAGGTGAAAAACCGCCTGTATATCAACAAAGGCAATTTTGAGTTTGAAGACATCACCGAAAAAGCGGGCGTAGGCGGCTATGCCGACTGGAAAACAGGCGTAACCATTGCCGATGTAAACGCCGACGGCTACCCCGATATTTACATTTGCGCCGTTGGCAACTACAAAGGGCTGGAAGGCGCAAACGAACTCTACATCAACAACGGCGATTTGACTTTCACCGAAAAAGCCGCCGACTACGGGCTGGACTTTACGGGTTTTTCTACGCAAGCGGCCTTTTTTGACTACGACAAAGACGGCGACTTGGACTGCTACCTGCTCAACCATGCCGTGCACACTTCGCGCTCCTACGACCGCGTAACGGCACGTAACCTGCGCAACAACGAATCGGGCGACTACCTGTTCCGCAACGAAACCATTCCTTCCAAAGATTTGAAAGGACAAAAACCTGCTAAAATTTTCACCAACGTTTCCGAACAGGCAGGCATTTTCGGCGCGGCAATGGGCTACGGGCTGGGCATAGTAGTAGCAGACCTGAACAACGACGGATGGGAAGACCTCTACATCGGCAACGACTTCCACGAAGACGACTACTACTACATCAACAACCGCAACGGCACATTCACCGAAAGCCTCAAAGGTGCATTCGGGCATATCAGCCGCTTTACGATGGGCTGCGATGCGGCAGACCTCAACAATGACGGCTACATAGACCTTATGTCGCTGGATATGTACCCCGAAGACGAAACGGTGGAAAAATCATCTGTAGGTGAAGACCCTTTTGACATTTATCAATTCAAATTGGCTTATGGGTTCGCCTATCAGTTCAGTCGCAACTGTTTGCAGTTGAATTTGGGCGGCAAAAAGTTTGCGGAAATTGCTTCGCAGGCCGGAGTTGCAGCCACCGATTGGAGTTGGAGCGCCCTGCTCGCCGATTACGACAACGACGGGCACAAGGATATTTTCGTAACCAACGGCATTCCGCACCGCCCGAACAATCTGGACTACATCAAGTTTTTGGCAAACGACTCGCTGCGCCGCGCCATCGGCAACCCGCAGGAAATTGACCGCCAATCCGTGGCACTGATGCCCGAAGGCAAAGTCCATAACTATATTTTCAAAGGCGAAAAAGACTATCGTTTCAGCAACCGCTCGGCTGAATGGGGGTTTGATGAGCCCGATTTCAGCAATGGCGCGGTCTATGTAGATTTAGATAACGACGGCGATTTGGACTTGGTAACCAATCGCATCAACCAAACCGCAGGAGTTTATCGGAACAATGCCGAAAAAATCAGCCCGAACAGTTGGGCAAACTTCACCTTCAAGGGCGATTCGCTGAACCGTTTCGGCATTGGGGCAAAAGTTTTTGTAAAAGCCAACGGCGAAACACAAATGCAGCAACTCATGCTTACGCGCGGCTTCCTTTCGGCAGTTGCGCCCGTGTTGCACTTTGGCTTGGGACAAGCGCAAACCATTGATTCACTCGTAGTGATTTGGCCGGATTTTCGCACCGAAATAAAAACCAAAGTGCCTGTCAATCAACTCATTACCTTAGACATCGCCAATGCGCGGATGCAGATGCCGCCTACCCCCTTGCCTTTATTTGCACCGCAGGAAAAACCGCTGTTTAAGGCGCTGGCTGCTCCTTTTGAGTGGCAACACCGCGAAAACACCTTCTTTGACTTCAACCGCGAAGCCCTGATTCCTTTCAAGGTATCTACCGAAGGGCCTAAAATGGCCGTGGGCGATGTGAACGGCGACGGCTTAGACGACCTTTACCTGTGCGGTGCGAAGTATCAGAGCGGCGCACTTTATACACAAACCGTCAACGGATTCAAATTGTTGCAAGTAGCTGATATTGAAACAGATTCGGTTTATGAAGATGTGGACGCACTGTTTTTTGATGCAGATAAAGACGGCGATTTGGACTTGTACGTAGTCAGTGGCGGCAATGAGTTTTTTGGCCAAATGGAGGAACAGTACGACCGCCTCTACCGCAACGACGGCAAGGGCAATTTCACCCGCGACCGTCAGGCGCTGCCCCCAATGCCCGACAATAAAAGTTGCGTGCGTGCCGCTGACTTTGACGGCGATGGCGATATGGATTTATTCGTCGGTGGGCGCGTGGTGGCTTATGCCTACGGGCGCACACCTCGCTCCTACCTTTTGCAAAATGACGGCAAGGGCAATTTCAAAGATATCACAAGTACGGTAAGCGGTCTTGCAGACGTGGGCATGGTTACCGATGCACGCTGGGCAGACCTAAACGGCGACAAACAGCCCGATTTGGTAGTCGTCGGCGACTGGATGTCCCCTGTTGTGTTCCTGAACCAAAAGGGCAAACTGACAGCAGCAAAAGACAACGGCTTGCAAAACCTCAATGGCCTGTGGCAGGCAGTAACTGCGGCAGACTTAGACGGCGACGGCGATACAGACCTTCTGGCAGGCAATATCGGGCTGAACACCAAGTTTATCAAAGACAGCAATCCTTTGCTGCAAATTTTCGTTAAAGATTTTGACAAAAACGGCAGAGATGAGCAAATTCTGGCCTATAACCGCGGCAAAAAAATATATCCCGTAGCCTTTAAGGATGAAGTCGGCAAACAAATTCCTTCCGTTATCAACAAGAAGTTTACCGCCTACAACCAATATGCCGGCAAAACGCTGGGCGAAATAATGGAAGACAAACTGATGCAGGATGCCACCCGCAAATCGGTGAATACCTTCGCTTCCATGTGGTTGCGCAACGATGGCAAAGGCAATTTTACGCCGCTGCCACTGCCTGCCGAAGCACAAATGAGTAAAATTTTCACTTTCCATGTAGCAGATGTTAATCGGGACAACCGCCCCGATGTACTCATCGGCGGCAACCTGTACGGTGTAAGCACCTATCAGGGGCGTTACGATGCTTTCTGCGGTCTGGTATTGCTCAACCAAGGCAACGGGCAGTGGAAAAGCCTGCTGCCGCATCAGTCGGGCTGGCTCACCGAAGGCGAAGTGCGTGATATTCAACCCATTACTATTGGCAGCAAGCGGCGGTGGTTGGTTGCTCGCAACAATGGCAGTTTGTTGATGCTGGAACAGTAGCTTGCACAAAATTTGTTCTCATTAAACTACACCCATTTGAATATGCCCACAATTACCTTGAAATATCATAATCCGCAAGACTTACAATTGCTTCTTATGCTTGCTGAAAGGTTAGGCATAAAATCTGTTGAACCAACCTCATCAGCAACATCCGACGGTGCAAAAATGAGTGCTGTATTGGAGCAATTGGCCTCCATCAATGCCTTTGCCTCTATTCAAGACCCCGTTGAATGGCAAAGAGAAATAAGAAAGGATAGAAATATCAGCGAATAATGGCATTCCTCATGGATAGTAACCTGATTATTTATGCTTGTCAAGCCAATAATCAGGAACTGCGAAATTGGGTTATCCATAACAACCCCATTGTTTCAATTATCAGTAAAATTGAAACAATGGGCTATCATAGGATAAAAGCGGCTGAAAAGTTATTGTTGGAAGCGCTTTTTGAAGCTGCGGTAGTTCTGCCACTAACTGATGCAATTGCAGAAACAGCAATTGCACTAAGGCAACAGAAGAGCATGACTCTTGGCGATGCATTAATTGCGGCGACTGCCATAGAACACCGACTAAGCCTCGCAACAGCTAATACAAAAGACTTTGAACATATTGAGAACCTGCTTGTAGTAAATCCATTGACTGCCCATTAACTTTCTACAGAAAAGTCCTTGCCCTATCGTACTTTTGTCTGTCAATAGGCTCTTTATTCTATCCTATGAAAGTACTGCTTAGCTGCCCTCCCATGATTGGGCAAATCCACGAGTTCAGGCATCTGTTTGAAGCACAGGGCATTGAATTAGTTATTCCTGACTTTGTGCAAACCCTGACCGAGCAACAACTCATTGAGTTACTGCCCGAATTTGACGGCTGGATTATCGGTGATGACCCTGCCAATGAAAAAGTGCTGACCGCAGGAAAAGCCGGTAAGTTGAAAGCCTGTGTCAAATGGGGCATCGGCGTGGACAATGTGGACTTTAAAGCCTGTGAAAAGTTGGGGATTCCTGTTTCCAATACGCCCTATATGTTCGGCAATGAAGTAGCTGATTTAGCGGTTTCTTATGTATTGGCATTGGCGCGGCACACTTTCCCTATTCACAAAGGTGTAATGGAAGGCCGTTGGCCTAAACCGCCCGGTATGAGCCTGCAAGGTAAAACCGCTGCCATTCTGGGCTATGGCGATATTGGGATGCACGTTGCCAAAAGGCTCGCCGCTTTTGATATGCACCTGATAGCCTACGACCCCTACACCCGTTTCCGCGACAAGGTAAAAGGCGTTGAATTTCAGACATTCCCGAACGGGCTTTCCTATGCCGATTTTCTGATTGTTACTTGCTCACTAACTCCCGAAACCCGTCATCTGGTTAATGCCGGCACAATAGGCATGGGCAAAGACGGTATGCGCATCGTCAATGTATCGCGCGGGCCTGTGATAGACGAGAAGGCACTGATTGAAGCACTCAAAACAGGCAAAGTAGCAGCAGCAGCGCTGGATGTATTTGAAAATGAGCCGCTTCCGATGGACTCTCCGCTGCGCCATTTTGAGCAATGCATTTTTGGCACACACAACGGCTCTAATACAGTAGAAGCCGTACATCGGGCAAGTATGCGCGCCATAGAATTGCTGTTTGGCTTTTTAGGAATCAAGTAATTGCGCTGCAACCAACTGTCTATGCTTAAAAATCTGATTTACAGGCTTCTGGGAAGACGTAATACCAAAAAACTCTTCTATCGGCTGCGCCCTAACCGAAAACCTCATTTTTCGGAAGCGGAGATTATTGCAGATTTTTTCTTTGATTTTCTCAAACCGGCACATCCGTGTACCATGATAGACGTTGGCGTACATTTCGGAGAATCCTGTGCGGAATATGCAGCAGCGGGCTGGCGAGTTATTGGCTTTGAGCCCGACCCGAACAATCGCGCCAAAATTCCGCCCATCAAGGGGCTGCAACTGCTTCCCCTTGCCGTCAGCGACCAAGACAACCAAGTGGTGAACTTCTACACCAGTCGCGTTTCGTCGGGTATCTCATCCTTATCGGCTTTTCATTCTTCGCATTTACCCGCAACACAGGTAAAAACCATTACGCTGCGCACCATTTTGCAACAGGAAAAAGTTGCGCAGGTAGATTTTCTGAAAATTGACATTGAAGGGCATGATTTGTTTGCCCTCAAAGGCTTTCCGTTTGAAACCTGCCAACCTACGGTTATTCTCTGCGAATTTGAAGACTACAAAACCGTACCCAACGGCTACACGTACACTACACTGGGCGATTTTTTGTGCGACAAAGGCTATATGGTATATCTTTCCGAATGGAAACCCATCGTACAGTACGGCACTCAACATGAATGGGACAGCATCAAGCCCTACCCTTCCCGCTTACAAAATGCACAAGGCTGGGGCAATTTTATAGCCGTACTACCCGATTATCAGGCACTTTTTGAGCAGGCACTGCAACGCTATCTGCATTTTATCCGACAATACTCATCTACTCATCACTAAACCATTTTTGCATTATGGACAGTAAAAGCAAAGAGTTTCTCTACCGCTACCTGAACAACGCCTCCCCCACAGGTTTTGAAACACCCGGCCAGCAAATTTGGCTGGACTACCTCAAACCATACACACACAGCTACTTCACCGATACCTATGGCACAGCCGTAGCAGTCATCAATCCCGACAAGCCCTACAAAGTCGTGATTGAGGCACATGCCGATGAAATTGCTTGGTTTGTCAATTATATTTCACCGGATGGATACATCTACGTAGTCCGCAATGGTGGCTCCGACTATGCCATTGCCCCATCCATGCGGGTAAATATCCATACAGAAAAGGGCATTGTCAAAGGCGTGTTCGGATGGCCGGCCATTCACGTGCGCGATGACAAAGACGACCCCAAACCTTCCCAAAAAAATATCATCATAGACTGCGGCTGCGACACCAAAGAACAAGTAGAGGCATTGGGAATCCACGTAGGATGTGTAGTTACCTATGAAGACGGTTTTACGGAACTCAATGACAAGTACTTCGTAGGCCGTGCAATAGACAACCGAATGGGCGGCTTTATGATTGCAGAAGTAGCCCGCCGCCTGCATGAAAACGGCGTACAACTTCCTTACACACTCTACGTAGTTAATTCGGTTCAGGAAGAAATCGGGTTGCGTGGGGCAGAAATGATTGCACGCCGCTTACAAGCCGATGTGGCCGTATGTACCGATGTATGCCACGACACCAAATCACCGTTGTACGACAAAATTAAAAGTGGCGAACAAGTCTGTGGCAAAGGGCCTGTCCTTACCTACGGGCCGGCAGTTCAAAACAACCTGCTTAAAAACATCATTGAAGTAGCACAGAAGGAAAATATTCCATTCCAACGGGCGGCAGCTTCGCGCAGCACCGGTACAGATACCGACGCATTTGCCTATTCAAGCGTAGGTACAGCCTCCGCGCTTATTTCGCTGCCTCTGAAATATATGCACACCACCGTAGAGATGGCACATCAGGAAGATGTAGAAAACTGCATTCGTCTGATGTACAGTTTCTTAGTACAGTTGCCGGCCGGAACAGATTTCAGATACATCAAGTAATCACAAGTAGGAAAAGCCCTCAGAATCATACAACTCTGAGGGCTTTTGTTATGTATGTAAGCAGAAATTATCGCTTAAAGCCGAGTACGGCAGCGCCGCAATAACTTTCAGACTCTTTGAATGAGAACAGGATGTAGTAAATACCCGTAGAGCGGCAACGATAAGTCCAACCCGGATAAGATTTACCATTCAAGTTATTCGTCGTAAGCTCCTGCCGCTGATTATCCAGCAAGGTTGCTACAATACCTTTCGCGCCGCCATCTTTACCTTCAATACGGAGCATGTAGTTGGTGTCTTTGCTAAATACGCAGGTATATTCAATGTTCTTGCGAACGCCATTTTTACCATCTACTTTATAGCTTTTCACAAAGGTATAGCCTTGTTGCAATGCTTTCAGTGCCTTTTGGCTATATCCTTCTGCATCGCACTGAGCGAATACACCGATAGAGAAGAATAAGAAAGGCAATAATGCTGCTGTTTTAGTTAGTGCATTTCGCATATTCACAAAAGAAGTTTAAAAAGAATTAAGACTTGATAATTTTATTACGGATAGACTTAACCATGCTGGTAATTGCCTGCACATCGGCATCTTGAATGATAATGGTGCTGACCGTATTGTCTTCTGTAATGATTTCACCATTTACCACCTTCTGTGTGGGCTTTCCAACAGTAGTCTTAATCTGAACTTTGCTGTAAATCTTGTTTAACTCTTTCAAGTCCGCAATCAAGGTTGCAAAGTTAGGCTTAGTCTTATAAACATCTAAGATAGTCAAAATTTGCTCCAAGGCAATTTTTTGCTCGCCAATACGGTCTCTTAACTCTTTATTATTGGCTTTTTGATTCACAAGCGTGGTTAAGTAAAGAGCTTCAACCCATCCGCCGGTCAGAATCAGGATAGTTAAACTTTCGCGCTTCTGTTCGTTCAGGTGGTTGTGAATTTTTTCCAAATTCTGCTGTGTCAGTTGGAGCAATTGCTCTACATTACCGCTGCTGGAAGCGAGTTCCTTGATGGTTTTGTAGTCAAAATACTGTCCAATACCCAAGTTATCTGCCAGTTTCTTAACAGCGTTCAGGTAATTGAGCACATCCTGATTTTTATCGTACAAATTGGCAAAACCAAGGTCTGTGCTGTAAACACCCAAATTCAAGGCTTGGCTGTAGTTGGTATTATAATTTGTTACCAGATTGTGGTCATTCAGGTTAGAAACATTGTATGGAGCACCAATGCCTTTAATCAGGAAGGAAGTTTCAATCGGAGAAGGTATGGATTGCATAATATTGGCAACCAAATCATCCGAAATTTGGGGTAAAGCTGCCTCACTTGCAGCATCAGGAGCATTGTTCACCACCTGCTGGGTATTGCTTTCGGGGGTATTGGCACCGCAGGCAAGCATTAATACCAAGGAAAACGACAGATATAATCTTTTCATAATAAAAACGAGTCTTGTAGTTAGGGTAGCGTCCACAGTTATCTACGTTTTAGTTAATCAAAAAAAAAGCCAAAAATGAGCACTATGGTCAAAGATTATCTCTTTGCAAATTCTAATTTACCGAACAGCTTAATCAACTTACGTAACCACTCAAAGTAGAGTGCAATATACAACAACACGGTCATCAACCAAATAACTATCAGATTGAAATAGTAGGTACTTATCAGATTTCCGCCAAAGTGTTTGAACGGTGCAAAGAAATGTGTGCGATAATCCAGCAGATGTTCCGGCTCGGGCAGCGTAAATACAGGGTCTGTATTTTGGATAATTTTATTGTCTTCTATGAATGTTTTATCAAGTACGTTTTCATTCTTGACAAAATCGGCAAGGTTGTCGTTGTAGTAAAGGTCTTTTAACTGATTGATGGTGATGGCATTACCGGATTTCCGCGCCTGTTCTTCAAAAACCATGATGATAGAGTCGCGGGCATCTGCCATACGTGCCTGAATTTGACCGTACAAAATATTCAACTGCCGAGTGTGCAACCTGATTTTCTCTAACGATTCCTCATTGAATGAGGCTGCATCGAGCAATGCGATAGCTTCCTCCTTACCGGGAACAGGCATTTTGTCTTTTTTCAGTTCGGCTGCCACTATTGCAAGGTTGTTTTTTCGCTGTTCTTGCTCAGATGCAATACGGCTGTCGGTTAAATCACTTGCTGCTGTAAGCAGTTCATCTATCTTGGGCAACCAAAACGATGTTTTGTAGTTGGCAGCGCTTTCTTGCCGGTCTATTTCGTAGAACATGCGCTCATATGGGTTCGATTTAAATTGCTCAACGCAAATGGCTTCATATGCCCATCGGGATGCCCATATGTCGGTAATCAAAGGCGTTTTACCCTTGCTTGCAATCGCATTATTCAACTTTTCAAAACTGAAAATACCACCGCTAAGTATCATTTGCGGAATCAGCAGCAACGGAATCAGTACATAAACCGTAACCGCATTGTTGAAAGCAGAAGATATGTTCAGCCCCAACACATTGGCAAAGCAGGAAACAGAGAACAGCACCAACCAATAGGTAAAGTATTGCTCGCTGATACCAAGCACCAAATTGCCGATTACTACGAATGAAAGGGTTTGTATGGCCGACAAGCTAAACAGGATAATCAGTTTTGAGAACAGATAGCTTGTACGGCTCAGATTAAGGAATGATTCCCTCTTCAATATCTTTCTGTCGCTGATAATTTCTTCTGCGCTGACAGTAAGCCCCATAAACAATGCAATGATAATGCAGATAAGTATGTAGGCCGGGATATTGTCATTGTAGCGGAATACATACTCGCCTTTACCTAAGCTGTCTTTGTAACGAATCACCAAAGACATTAACAAGGCAAGTGCGGGAGCCTCAATCAGGTTCACAGTCAAATACTGTCTGTTACTGATTTTAGCAATAGCATCGCGCGTGGTAAAAATAATGGTTTGCTTGAGCTTAGACGGAATATGCAGTGTTTTGGGCGGCTTCTCACGAACTTCCTCTACCCGCTCTACTTTAAAATTAGCCTGATACATTTCGTTCCATTCCTCAGGCGTAATTTTCCGTTTGTTGGTAAACTCACCGTATTCATCAACCACACGGGCTTCAATAATATTGAATATCTGTTCGGGGTTTACGTTGCCGCAAGTCATGCACTGGCCGCGTTCACTGCCTACCTGACGCGTTGCCTTTTTGAAATATGTAACAGCCTCTACCGGATTGCCGTAGAACGCCGGATAGCCGCCGGTATCGAGGATGTACATCTTGTCAAACATCTTGTAGATGTCCGATGAGGGCTGGTGTATAACCGTAAATACCAATTTCCCTTTCAGGGAAAGTTCTTTGAGCAAGTCTATTACGTTTTCGGAATCACGCGAAGAAAGACCGGACGTTGGCTCATCCAAAAAGAGAATCCCCGGTTCGCGGATAAGTTCCAAAGCAATGTTGAGTCGTTTGCGCTGGCCACCGCTTATTTTTTTGTTCAGCGGACTGCCGACTTTCAGGTGCATGATGCGGTCTAAGCCCAAACTCTCCAATACAGAAACAACTTTTTGGGTTATCTCGTCATCAGACAAGTCGCGGAAACACAACTTGGCATTGTAAAACAGATTTTGGAATACAGTTAACTCCTCAATCAGCAAATCATCCTGCGATACGTACCCTATCACGCCCTCGATGTTTTTGCTTTCTACGGGGTCGTGAATGTTGAAACCGTTAATGGTTACTTTGCCTTCATAAGGAGCCTCTAACCCTGCCATTACATTGAGCAAGGTCGTTTTGCCTGCACCACTGGCACCCATAATACCTATCAGTTTGCCTGCACCTTCGGAAATATTGATATTTCGCAGGCCGATGGTACCGTTAGGAAATTTGAACCAAACCGAATCAACATTAAATGAAATGTTGTTTCTGACAGTGTCGGCAGTGTACTTGCTGATGAGGTCGCTGTAATAAAGCGGTGTACCCTTAGGGGTTTTAATGATACTACCGTTGGAAAATAAAACGATGCTGTCGCGCTTTACAAGCTGCCCGTTCAGGTAAATTTCATCGTGGCCGGTGTATTTGATAAAATATAAATCTACACTTTTGACACGGATGAATATAATTTCGCCATCCAACTTGCCGCTATCTATGTAGCGTCTTTTACTGCCTTCGGTTGGAGGTTCGTCATCAAATATGAGAATATCTTCGGAGTCTAATGCAGACGAGTGTTCTTCTATTGCATAGGACTCCATCAGTTTGTATTCTTCTTTGGGGATATTGAAAACAGAAGCAACTGTCTGGATAATTTCCATTCGTTGGGCAGTAAAACTCCGGTTTGAACCGACCATTTCCAACAGTTTAAAAAGTACGATAACTTTTTGCTTCTGTGTCAGCGTTTTGTTGATTCTACGACACAGCGACAATACGCGAACTGCCTCATTTACACGAGTAACTCTTTTTTTGCGCTCAACTTTGGTATCCCCTTCCTCCGAATCGTCATCGATACCATATTCGGCATATTTATCGTACAGTGCCAAATATTCGGCCATTGTCTCCGAATCAAGGTCTTGCTGATAGAAGCTGATGATAAAATTTCGTTCAGCTTCGCTCACGCCTGTATCTTGTTTAGAGATAATGGCAAAAAGTTGGGTTAGTGCTTTGAGTATTTCCTCACTCATGGTAAGTCAGACTGCTGTGCTTCAATAAAAACACTGCAAAGTCTTGGGTGAATGCACTTTTTGACTTTGCAGTGCCGTCAGAATTTAAGATAAGTTTTTAGTAAGACTTGAACTCAAATGGTACATTTTCAACAAGTTCTGAAAATTCTTCGCCGGCTTCTTCCATATCTTCATCGTCTTCGTGGTAATACCATGTAACGCGTGTGCCGGCAATGTTGTCCAGCTTGGAAAGAATATCCAGAATCAACTTGGAGGATGCTGTATTGAAATATTCCAGTTTAAATAAAAAGTTAGTTTCCGGATTAGGAGCAGCTTGGTACTTATCGAGCCACTCTAATATGGGTGCATAAAATTCCGCAGCATCTTCCGGCAAAGATCTTCCCGAGATTTCGAATAACGCCTTGTCTTTATCTAAAATGATTTTGGGCGTATCTTCTGTGCCTTCCAAATTAATGATTTCCATTGATTATATGAATTAGCCGTTTGATCTTGAAATAGTGGTTCTGAGTGAAAAGAAAGAAAGCGCATCGTTGATAGGCTCAAAGTCGTAGCGGAGTTTTTGTCCGGACTTACGTGCCATATCTATAAAACCAAGGCCTGCCCCTCCTTTGGAAGAAAGCTCACCGTTTTTGATGATTTCTTTATAGAGTTCTTTGAGCCCCTCTTTGTCTAAACTGTTAATATGAGCGAGGCGTGCGGAGAGGTCTTCTACTCGGTCTTGGGGGATGGCATTACCCGACGTGATGATGTACTCGTTGTTGTGCTTGCCTATCATGAATATGGCGCTGTTTTTACCATAGCTTTCCGTATCGTATGATTCGGCATGTTTACAGATGTTTTGTAAACATTCAACCATCACGTTAAACACTTTTCTTTTAATGGAGGCTTCCTCGCCGAAAGCATCCATGTTGCGTTCTGCCATTGCCAAGACCGATTTGGTTATCTCTTGGGTAAACTCGCCTTCGTATACCAAAATCAGGTTTTGCCTAAGCATTATCCTGTGCAAATCATAAATATATTTCATTGCATATCAAGTTTGCATTGCAAGGTTTTTTCAGTTATAACAACGATGGAAATCGCAAAAAGTACCTTACATGTATTTTGTGGCTCAATTTAGTACTTTTTAGCTATTTCACACCCTATCATTTAAAATTTAATTCCTATCAGAAGTACATCGTCTGTTTGCATGTGCCCGTTGCGCCACTTCTCAAAGGCATTGTCAAATATACGACGTATCTCGTGCATGGGTTTTTCATGGTTTTGAGCAATAATCTCCCTGATTTGACGCGGTGAGAACTTCTTGTTTTCGGGGCCGCCAAACTGGTCGGGCAGGCCGTCTGAAAACAGATAGATAGAATCTCCTTTGGACACCGTAAACTCATGGCTGCTAAAGCCAATGCGGTTGCGGATTTGTCCGCCGCCTACCGGGAATTTATCGCCTTTTTGTACGTGTAACTCTCCGTTGATTACATAATACAACGGACGATGTGCGCCGGCGTACTGCACTTTGCGGGAAACCAGATTGATTTTACAAAGTGCTATATCCATACCATCACGCGTAGTGGCGTTTACGTCTTGCCGCAGTGTGCGAGTTACGCCATCGTTCAAAAGGTCTAATATTTGGCCTACATCGGTTGTATTTTGTGTATTGACTACATCGTTCAGGATAAAATAACCAATCAGCGAAATTAGCGCTCCGGGTACGCCGTGCCCGGTACAATCTACTGCGGCTATGTATATATCGTTCCCTTTTTGCAAGAACCAAGGGAAGTCGCCGCTTACCACATCGCGCGGACGGTAGTAAATAAACGAATTGGGCAGTACTTTTTGGATAGTGGCTGTATCGGGCAAAATAGCGCTCTGAATACGCTTGGCGTAGTTGATACTTTCCGTAATCTTACGGTTAATGGAAAGTATCTCCATTTCCGCTTCCTTAATTTCCGTGATATCATGCGACACAATCAGCACTGACTCGATGTCTTTGTTCTCATTCTGTTCAGGAATAGCATTTACCTGCATGATTCTATTACCCGACAGAGAGGGGAACGGCATTTCAGTTTTTACGATTTTGTTAGCCGAAATGGCATTGTGCAGCAGTTGTGCCCACTGATGAATCAGTTCTTCATCGAGTCCTGTTTCCTGAATGCGCTTGCCGAGAAGCTCGGATGGGGTTTTACCTGTGTAAGAGGTAATAACGGGGTTAATATAAAACAACTTACCCTCCGGATTAATCCTTGTAATCAGGTCGGGAGAATTTTCGGAAAGTGCCTGCATTTGACCACGCATACGTGCTTCGCGCTCGGCTAACCTGCGTTCGGTGATATCACGGTAATTAACTACGATACCTCTGATAGCAGGGTCTGACAGAAGGTTATTGCCTGTTGCCTCGAGCCAAATGGCATCGCCATTTTTTTGTAGATACTCGAACTGTACCATTACCTTTTCATCAGGGTTTTCCAATAAGTCGCGGAACATTTGGCGGGCAATGGCTACACTGTTCGGATGTACATATACGATATCGTTGATACCTATCATCTCATCCTGCGTATAGCCGAGAATGGCTTCTACCGAAGGACTGATATAGCGAATGTAACCATCTTCTTCATAGATGGTAATTACCTCAGAAGCATTCTCGAGCAATAATTGCATCCGTTTTTGTGAACGGTTTACTTCTTGTACCTGTTCTTCCAATTGGGCATTTGTGCGGCGCAACTCTTCCTGCGTTGCTTCCATGATAATGGCATTTTCGCGCAGTGTTTTTTGCCTTGCCTGTAATTCCTCACTCATCTGTTGTGCCTCAGCAAGCAGGCGAAGGGTGCGCTCATTAACCTTGATATTGAAGATGGTTCGCGCTGTGATGGCGCTGATTTCTTCAACAAACTTAATTTCTACTTCTTTAAACCGCTCGAAGCCGGCTAATTCTATAACCCCGTAAACCGTTTCGTTGGTAATTAAAGGTACAATCAATAAACACTCGGGTTTACGGTCGCCCAGAATACCGGAGGAAATGGTCATGTAATGCGAGGGTATTTCTGTCCGCAGGATAGTGTCTTGCTCGATGGCTGCCTGACCTATCAAACCTTCCCCTATGCGAAACGTACTTTTCAGGTATTTGCGCTTAGCATACGCATAAGAGGCCGTCAGCTCGATGAGTTGTTCGCCGTCAGGCTGCTCATTGACCACATAAAAAGCCCCCTGCACTGCTCCGACTTTCTGTACGATGTAGGCTATTACTTCATAACCGACTTCTTCCAAACGATTGCCGGAGCGCAATATCTGTCCAACTTCTGCAACACCCGATATAATCCAGTTGCGCTCATCATCGCGCTGTTCGGCACGCTGAATGTTGTCGCGCATGGTAATCAAGGCATTGCCCAGCATATCATCCGGCCCGGCAGGCTGAAAGGCGATGTCATAGCGTCCTTCGCCTATGTGGCGGGCAAAATTGGCGTGATTTTTCAGCGTACCAACCAAATTGCCCACGGCTGCCGCCATTTCGCCGATTTCATCGTGGCTTTGCATAGCAACTTTTTCAGGCAGAATACCCTGTGCCACCAGCCCTAATGTGGCTTTCAGCGATTGGAGCGGAGCAGTCAGGTAATTGGAGAATATCAGCGATACGGCAAAGGCCACTAACAGGATGAAGACCGCAGCAAAAAGAAATGACAGCAGCAACACATCTAACTGCTTATCAAGTTCTTCTTGATCCATTTTAACGGTCAGCCCCCACTCTACACGCGGCAAATGCCGCCAAACAGCAAGTGCCTTCTTATCGCGGTAATCTTGCAAAACGCCAAACCCCGATTCTCCCAAAGCTGCCAGATAGATAGGGTCGGGATTGCTTTCGTCTATAATTGACGACTGTGTGAGCAACGGAAAGGAAGACAGACGGGGTTTGTTGATATAATCTAACTTATTACCCGAAAGTTTGCTGAGAATTACTTCGCCGGTATTGCCTAAGCCAAGTGTATCAGAGGTAAGCCGATATACTTTAGCCATATCAAACTCGGCAATAACGTGCCCGATGATTTTCTCATCAAAATCGAATACCGGAATGGCTACATTGAGCAATGCACGTTTTTCCGATATCTTGGTGATAGCACCGTAATAAATTTTTTTACTGGCATTAAATTTTATCTGGTCGTAGTCGGGGAAATTTTCACCCACCAGCAAATTATCTAAATTCTTGTTTGTTTTGTAAACAATCAATCCCTGCGAGTTGAGCAGCAGGATGTTATTGTAGCCGTAGATTTCCTGAATGGGGACTAAGTAGTCGTTCAGGCGTTTTTCAATGGCAAAATAGGCGCTGTCCACGTTATTAATGGCGCTTGCCTGCATGAGGCTTTGCAATATCCTGTTAGAGCTTTGAATCATCCGCAGGTTGTACTCCAATTGTTCGAACATATCGTCCAACTGCGAACCGATTACAGAGCTCTTCAAATTTAATGACTGTAAGAAGCCCTGTTCAAAACTGTCTTTGCCGAAACGGTAAGAGAGGAAGGTTACGGAAAAAATAACAATCGTTACTACGCCGAGCAACAATATGGATATTTTACTTCCTATCTTGATTTCATTAAACATAAAGCTGTTCCAGTATCAGTTTGGGCTTAGTTACTTAGGAATTGTTTGCCTGCATATGCGCATTGCCGAATAGCGGACTTGACAAATGTATGTTTTTTTGCAGGTTTTCTAACAAATTTTCGGAAAGTTGTTTGAACATCCCCAGCTCTATAACACCAACGGTGTTTCCTCCCTGCACAACAGGTAAATACAGCAAGGACAACGGTTGAGCATTGCCTAAACCTGTTTTAACGGGCAGATAATTTTCGGGAACCGGATGCAAGTATAGCAACTTACCGGACTGCGCCACCTGCCCCACAAAACCTTCACCATAGGCAAAAGGCTCGGATGAAAGCGGTTGACTAAGCGCAAAAGATGCGATGCCATGAGCAGTTTGGGTAGAATGGTTGCATACGAAACAAGCACCTGCAACAGCACCTGTGGCATGGCAAATGCGGGTCAGCAATTGTTCCAACAGTTGTTTGTCAGGTGATTGAGACGGGCTTGCCTGCTGCAAGAGTTCGTTGATTTGGCGGGCTAACTGTTCGGCTATGTACTCGTCGGTACTCATTTGTTGCACGCCGTTACTCTCGTTGCGCTGTGAGTCGCTGCTGCGTTCCACGTACACAATATTTGCCTGCTTGGTATTATTGACATATACTGCCAGCGCAATGACAAGCAACAGTGCTACCGCAAACTCTATGGATACGTAGGTGAATATCTGTTTAATGACTTTGTCGGCTTCTGCCTGCTGTTGGTCGGGGCTGCCTTGTGCACTGAAAATCTCGGATAGATGCTGAGGGGCTATATAACCTATGTGGTAGAGTGTGTAGAGCAGGCCGGCGGCAAATGTCAGCGCCAGTATTGTCAAAACCATTCTTATGGGTGTCGCTTTTTTCATAGCTGCGCCATTTTACTTGCCTGGTCAAGTTCCAACAAAAATTCTATAATTTCATCTACTTTCAAAATCATATCCACTTTTGTTTGTGCCAATGCAGCGTTGGGCATGGCATTAATGGTACTTTCTTCGGGGTCCTGTACGATTGTCAGCCCGCCTTTCTGTTTAATTCGCATCATACCGTAGGCACCGTCTTTATTGGCACCCGACAATAGAATGCCGACTAACTTATCCCGAAAAACATACGCTGCCGTTTCGAAGGTGTGGTCAATGGCCGGACGCGAGTTGTTTTCCATTTCTTCAGTAGAAAGCGCAATGCTGTTGCCCAGTTCGAGGGACATATGATAGTTGGCAGGCGCCAGATAAATTTGTCCTCTCCTGATAGTTTCCTTATCGTAAGGCTCTATCACCGGTTTGGAACTTTTGATGGAAAGCGCTTCTACAAAACCATTGCGCACATGCTTCAGCCTGTGAAGGCACATAAAGATAGGTAACGGAAATTCCTTGGGCAATTCTGCAAGGATTTTGTTGATTCCTTGAAAACTGCCGGCCGAACCTCCTATCACAACTGCTCTGTATTTGCCACTAACCTTGTATTTACTAAACATGGCGCTTTTGTTTCAGCTTACAAGTAGTAATTAGTCCTTGATTTTTTTGTAGATTTTTTCCTCGTTATTAACAACAATAAACTTATTGGCAATGTCGCACCAAATCAGTGATTCTTTGGAACCGATTGCCAGATAGCTGTATTTAAACATGCTTTCATGCAGCTTGGTGAGTACTGCATTTTGGAGCGTTTGGTTAAAATAAATCATCACATTGCGGCAAAGCACCAAATCGAACTTTGAAAATACGGCACCCTGCACAAGGTCGTGTTTGCGGTAGGTTACATTTTGCAGCAAAGACTTGTCAAATACGGACTCCTGCCCTACATCGCGAAAGTATTTTTTCAGATTGAGCGGCTGCCCGCCTTCGCTGCCAAAGGCGCTTGTATAGTTCTTTTGGTTCAGCTCCATATTTTTTATAGGAATGGCAGCTGTTTTGGCTTTGTTGATAATGGCCGTATCAATATCGGTAGCCGTGATTTTGGCTTTTTCTAAGAAGCCCATCTCGTGCAGCATAATAACCATTGAGAGTACCTCCTCGCCGGAGGAACAGCCGGCGTGCCAGATACTGATACGGTCGTGATTAAGGATGATATTAGGAATAATCTGTTCTTTCAGAATTCGCCAAAAAGTAGGGTCGCGGAACATTTCGGTAACGTTCACGGTAATTTCCGAAATGAATTCCTCAAAAAATGTCGGTGTGGTGTCCAACACTTGAATCAGTTTATCTACCGTCTTAAACTTGTAAATATCAAGCACCCGTTTGATTCGTCTGCGAAATGAGGACATGGCATAGTCCTTAAAATCGTAGCCGTATTTGTCTTTAATCAAATCGGTAAGACGCCGAATATCTGTTATTTCAATATCCAGTTCGGTGGACATAAGCAGCGGTTAGTAAGAGGTTAGAAATCTGAGCATTTGTTTTGCTAACGCTTAGCTATCGCTATTATTGCCTTTAAAGGCTTTCCGTGGTTTTAAATTCAAAACTTGAAAAAGTTCTTTATCGGCATCTACTTCGGGGTTGGGTGTGGTCAGAAGTTTGTCGCCTGCAAAAATTGAGTTGGCACCTGCCATGAAACACAGCGCCTGTTCTTCCTGACTCATGCTCACTCTGCCGGCAGAAAGGCGCACCATTGCACGCGGCATGAGGATACGGGCAGTGGCTATCATGCGCACCATGTCCCATACGGGCACACGTTCTTGGTTTTCCAGCGGAGTACCCTCTACGGCAACCAATGCGTTTACAGGCACAGACTCGGGGTGTTCGGGCAAGTTAGAGAGCGTGAATAACATTCCGATGCGGTCTTCGTGGGTCTCACCTAAGCCAATGATACCGCCGGAACAAACAGAGATTTTCGCCTGACGAACATTTTCTAATGTTTCCAAACGGTCGTTGTAATTACGGGTGGTGATGATTTTGTCGTAGTAGCCCTCGCTGGTGTCCAAGTTGTGATTGTAGGCATACAAGCCCGCTTCTTTTAGGCGCAATGCCTGCTCATGGGTCAGCATACCAAGTGTGCAGCATACCTCCATGCCAAGTTCATTCACGCCTTTCACCATTTCTATGACTTTATCAAAATCGCGGTTATTGCGCACCTCGCGCCATGCCGCCCCCATGCAAAAGCGCGTGCTTCCGTTGGCATGTGCTTCGCGGGCGCGCTGAAGCACCGTATCCACATCAAGCAACTTGTGTGTGTTCACATTGGTGCTGTAACGCGCTGCCTGTGGGCAATAGGCGCAGTCTTCGGGGCAGCCGCCTGTTTTCACGGAAAGCAACGTACAAACTTGTACCTCTTGCGGGTCGTGGTACATGCGGTGTACGGTAGCAGCCCTGTAAATCAGGTCTAACAGTGGCGAAAAATATATATTGCTGATTTCCTCAATTGTCCAGTCGTTGCGGATAACACCAGCCGGAGCATCTTGCAAAAGAGTATCTGATGTGGCAGTAAATTGCGCTGTGTTCATCATGCAAAAATTTGATTAGTGAGCAAAAATAGCATTATATCGCATATTATTGCATAGCTATACAAAATCCTGCGGCAAATGCGTTTTTATCGGAAAAAATCATTTCTTTAGTACCTTTGCAAGGATTGGTTACTAATCTGTTTGCCCACTTTTGCAGCCCAATTAAAGCTAAATACTAACCATGCAAAAACAGTCTGTCAATCATTTTTCTGTTCGCGGTCTGATTAACCTCGCTACAGTAGTACTCCTACTGACTGTTGCCTTGTGCTACATTTTTACTAACAACACAGCCACCGTGAAAGATGAAATAGTTTACGGCTTACTGTTTTTCATGCTGATAGTTGTTTACCTCATTTTAATGACCGGGCTGATTACTCCGCTAATTAAATTGGCCAACGCCGTTACGGCTATCACCAAAGGAGCATACGATACCGAAATTCCTTATTATAACAACAGACTTTTTATCAGGCTTAACCAAGCCGTTACTAATCTGCGCGACAACTTGAAAGCCGCCCATGAGCTTATACAAGCCATGATTAACTTTCAGGTAAACACACAGGCCGATTACTTCACTTTTTTGCAGTCGCAAGACAATCCGCTTGCCAAGTCGTTGCAGGCGCTGCACGAGCAAGACACTTCGTTTGCTGCCAAAGAAGCCGAACGTTCGTGGACGACACAAGGCATGGCCAAATTTGTTGAAATTCTTCGCTCGGGGAACCAAACCATTGAAGAATTGAGCCAAAGCATTATTTCCAACTTAGTCAAATACATAGGCGCTCATCAGGGTGGGATTTACGTGGTAGAAACCGATGAAGCCGGTATGGACTTGCTGCGCCTTACGGGTGCCTACGCCCACGACAGCGAATTATTGGGCACTACTTACAACATTGGCGAAGGGCTTGTGGGGCAAGCATTTGAAGATAAAAGTACGATTCTTATCAACGAACTTTCGGAGGGGCAGTTCATTGTTCGCTCGGGTGCGGGAGAAGCACCGCCCAAAGCCCTGCTGATTGTGCCTGCCATTGTTAATGACAGCGCCTTTGCCGTTATTGAAATAGCCTCTTTTTCTGCTTTTCAACCCTATCAGGTGGCGTTTGTTGAACGCTTGGGAGAAAGTATTGCCGCTGCCATTTCGGGTTCTATTGCAGCCATGCGCAACCGCCGACTGCTGGAAGAGCTAAGCCTGCAAACCGAACAGATGCGCGCCCAAGAAGACCTCATGCGCCAAAACGTGGAGCAGGCATTCCAAATGCAGGCCGAACTGGAAAAAAAAATAGCAGAAATGAACAAAATGAAGGAGGAAGAGCAAAAGCGAATGGACGCGTTGCGTGCCACCCAGCAAAAAATGCTTGAACGAATCCTTGAAAAACACAAAGAACAACTGGCACAGAAAGATGCAGAAATAGCAGCTTTGAAACAACAGATTGAACAATCCAATACTCCCTCCTAAATTTGCACCATGAAAAAGCTGATATTTTTGTTTTGCCTGTATGCAGGCATCATAAGTTTTGCCCATGCGCAGAACAATAACAAAATAGCCATTACGGAAAACGATTACGGCAACCGTTCCGTAGAAATGGCAGATACTTTCCGCAAAGAAGGCAAAATCTATGTGGTAGTAGGAACGCTTGGAACCGTGCTTGCAGGCATTATTGTTTATCTGATAATATTAGACCGCAAAATCTCCAAAATTGAACAATCAGAGTCATGAAAAAGTCTTATATATTCGGCATCATCGTTATTGCCATTGCCGTAGGCGTTATTGTTTCATCAGCAGGCGATGCCAGCCAGTATGTATCGTTTAAAGAAGCCTTTGCCATGGCACAAGCCGGAGAAGACGCAAAGGTGCATGTGGTAGGCAAATTGGAACGCTCGCCTGCGGGAGAGGTCATCGGTGTGAACTATGACCCTTTGAAAGACCCTAACTACCTGAGCTTCACCATGATTGACAACAATAACGAGGCGCATGAAGTGGTTTGCTACAATCCCCCGCCCTCTATGCAGGATTTCAAGCGCTCCGAGCAGGTAGTAGTTATCGGGCGAGTGAAAGAAGGGAAATTTGTAGCCAGCGAAATTCTCATGAAATGTCCTTCCAAATATGAGGACAGCCAAATCAAAGGTTAATCAATACTGATTTTCCGATGCCTGATATTATCCGACTGTTGCCCGACAGCCTTGCTAACCAAATTGCTGCAGGCGAGGTAGTACAGCGTCCGGCTTCTGTTGTGAAAGAATTGCTGGAAAATGCCGTAGATGCCGGCGCTACTCATATCCAACTGGTAGTGAAAGAAGCCGGTAAAACATTGATTCAGGTAACAGACAACGGCAGTGGCATGAGCAGCACCGATGCGCGCATGTGTTTTGAACGCCATGCCACTTCCAAAATCCGCCACGTAGACGATTTATTCAACATCCGCAGCTTTGGCTTTCGGGGCGAAGCAATGGCATCTATTGCCGCAGTGGCACAGGTAGATATGAAAACCTGCCGCGCAGACGACCTGCTCGGTACGCATATCATCATAGAAGGCTCAAAAGTATTGTTGCAAGAACCCTGTGCACATCCGCAGGGTACGCAAATCAACGTTAAAAATCTGTTCTTTAATGTGCCTGCGCGGCGCAACTTCCTCAAATCCAACCAAGTAGAATGGAAGCATGTGCTGGAAGAATTTACGCGCATGGCGCTGGCTTATCCCGAAATCAGTTTTACACTGTGGCACAACGATGCAGAAGTGATGAACCTTAAACCGGGCAAATTGGCGCAGCGCATTGTTGCCCTGTTCGGGAAAAGTTGGAAAGAGCAGTTGCTACCCTGCCGCGAAGAGTTAAGCGATATGTCGCTGTACGGCTACATAGGCAAGCCCGAAGCTGCCCGTAAAACACGCGGCGAACAGTTTTTTTTCATCAACAATCGGTTCATCAAACATCCTTACTTGCACCATGCCGTCATGACGGCGTTTGAGCGGCTCATACCCGAGGGAAGTTATCCGTTTTATGTCATTAAGTTGAGTGCTGACCCTGCTACGATAGATGTAAACGTACATCCAACCAAAACCGAAGTCAAATTTGAGGATGAACGAAGCATGTATGCACTTGTGCAGGCAGCCGTTCGGCAGGCATTAGGCGTGCACCACCTCAGCCCGGCCATTGATTTTGAGTTAGATGCCAATTTTGACCAGCCCGGGCGTATGACCAACCAGCAGGATGGCAGTCCTCTTTCCCCAAGTGAGTATGAACTGTTCAAATCTCATACACTATCGGCTGCCAAACAGCAACCTTGGGAGCAACTCTATCCGCCGCCCGGCAGGCCGCTGACACAGCCTGCGGCATGGAAACAAACAGTAGAACCATCGCCCGTTGATGAACTTCCGTTGGTCACAGCCCCTGCTACGGTGCAGCTATTCCCTGCTGAACCTACGGCAGCACCTAAGCCCGGCTTGCTGTTGCTGCACGGTCGCTATATCCTCAGCCAAGTAAAATCGGGACTGATGGCCTTGGACATTCGCGCTGCCTACGAGCGCATTTTCTACGAAGAGCAACTGGCAAAATACGGCACGTCAAGCGAGGAAACCGCACAGCCGCTGCTTTTCCCTCAAACCCTTGACCTTGCTCCCACCGATTTGGCACAAGTCAGCGCTTTTGCAGATGAATTGATGGCCTTAGGTTTCCACATTACCCTGCAAAACAATAACCAACTGATTTGCCGAACAGTACCGGCCGGATGGGAAGGAGTCAATCCGTCAGAAGTGATTGCTCATCTGATTGAACAGTCGGCCTATTTCACCGACCGGCTAAGGTTGGGCAGGCGTGAAAGTGTAGCTGCCATATTGGCCAAACGGCAGGCAGCCGGAGCAGCACTCCCCCACTCCGACGAAGCCATGCAAGCGCTTATCAATCGCTTATTCAGTTGCCAACAGCCTAACTACACGCCCGACGGGCGCAAAACAACCGCCATTATCAACCTTGATACCATAGAAAGCCTTTTTGTATGAACCATGCCTTACGCACGTGCCTGATAGTGTTGTTCGCTCTGCCTGCCATGCTGCAAGCCCGTCAAAATACAGTTCCGACAGACAGCCTCCGCCTGCCGGAACACTTCAAAATTGCAGGTTTTATTGTGGACAGCCTTACTAAAAAACCCGTACAGTCTGCGGGAATTTTTGTAAACAACACCTCATTAGACACTGTCAGCCTGCGCAACGGCTACTATCGGTTGAGTCGCGTGCCTATGGGCAAGCACGAAATAGTAGTAACGGCAGTCGGATATATGCCGCGAACAGTCATTATCAATGGCGCATTGCCAACAACCTCTGCCGATACAATCCGCCTGCTATCTGTGCAACCTGTGCCTTTGAACGAAATGATGGCGCGAACTTCTGACAAGCGTTGGCAATTTTTTTACCAGAAATTTAAAGAAAATTTTATTGGAACAACAGATTTTGCCAAAGAGGTTAAAATAATCAACCCTTGGGTGCTGCGCTTTGAGGAATTGGAAAACAAAGAGTGGAGCGCCATGGCAGATGACCTTTTGCTGCTCGAGAACATGGCATTGGGCTATCGGCTGAAATGCTACCTGAAACAGTTGGCAGTAGCCAAGCAAATTGCCGTATTTGATGCTTGTCTGTTTTTTGAACCCATTAAAACACTTGACCAGCGCTTGGCCGACCGATGGCGCAGCAATCGGCTGATTGCCTATCGGGGCTCTTTGATGGAGTTTCTGCGCCGCATGGCAGAAAAAAATACCGACTCGCTTTACAGAACGTTTCGCCTGCGAGGCACCGAGCGATTTTACCACACCACCGAACCTGACCCGCAATCGGCGAGTACATTCAGCGACTTGAAACAGCCCGTTTCCTATCCTCACGAGTTTGCCCTGAATTTCTCGCGCGACCAGTTGCAAATTAACTATTACGGTGCCGGCGAGGATATGGCCTATCGGCGCTTTGTCAATCGCATGACCAAAATACAGCGGTTGCCTGCCCGATTCAGGGCTTCGTGGCTTGCCTCGCGCAGCTCGCAAGTAATCGTGAATCGGATGGGGTATTTCAACAATGCCATGGAAGTAGAGGTGTACGGCTATTGGGAATACCTGCGCATAGCCGAACGCCTGCCAATCACTTATTTTCCTTAAAAGTAAGCAGGCAAGCCTTTGAACGGGTATTTCGGATTTGGGATTACGGACTTGGGATTTGAAAAAGTTTCAATAAGCCTGTGTCATCCGCCGGCTTATATCATACACTTACATCTGCCCGATTACAGATTCTTTTTGCCACAGTAGATGCAACAGCCGAAAAAATTTTATCTTTCGGCCAAAACATTCCTCACCCAAATTGCAGGTAAATATGAATCAAAACATTAACAAAAACCGCTTGTTCTTTGCCAGTTGTTTGGCACTTATTACTACTGCCATGGCATTTGCCATTCGGGCAGGTATTATGAATGACCTGACAGTTACCCTTGGTTTGTCTGATACCGAAAAAGGCTGGATTAACCAAATGGCATTTCTGGGCTTTCCTATTGCCACCATGATTGGCGGCCCCCTCTACAACAGCCTTGGCCCAAAAAAATTAGGCTTTATCGCTTTCTTCGGCCATTTGCTGGGTATTACCTTTACTTTGCTGTCCAACAGTTTTTGGCCGCTGTTTCTTTCCACTTTCCTCATCGGTTTTGCCAACGGCATGGTGGAAGCAGCCTTTAATCCGCTGATTGCCAACATGTACGATGAAAACAAAACAACTATGCTGAATCGTTTTCACGTATGGTTTCCCGGAGGCATCGTAATTGGCTCGCTCATTGCCTTTGCACTAACCCAAATGGAAATGCCTTGGCAAGTAAAAATAGCAACCATGTACCTGCCTACACTGATTTACGGCTTTTTATTCTTCGGGCAGCAGTTTCCTGAACAAACAGGCGGCACCATTTCATCATCTAATGCAGAGAATTTCCGCGCCATTTTTACTTCACCGCTTTTCTGGTTCATGATGATTTGCATGACTATGACGGCTACTACCGAACTTGGCACGCAGCAATGGGTAGAACGCATTCTGGGCAATTCCGGGGCTGAACCTTTGTTGGTACTTGCGCTGGTAACAGGGCTGATGGCCGTTGGACGTTTTTTTGCCGGCCCGATTGTTCACAGCCTTAACATTACGGGCGTGCTGCTGGCTTCCGCCATTATTTCGGCAATTGCCATTTATCTGATGAGTTCTGCCACAGGCGCTATGGTGTACGTTTATGCCGTCCTTTTTGCAATCGGTGTATGCTACTTCTGGCCGAATATGATTTCGTTTGTGGCCGAATATATGCCCAAAACAGGTGCATTGGGCATGTCGTTGATGGGTGGCGCAGGTATGTTCGGGGCTTCCATTTTCCAGCCTATTATTGGCAGTTGGTTAGACTCAAACCGCGAAAAAGTACTTGCGCAGGGTGTTGCACAAGAAGCCGCCGAGCTCGCGGCAGGACAAGCCACCCTTGCCAGCATTGCCATTATCCCCATGATATTGGTTGTTGCTTTCGGTTTCCTGTTTTTCTTCATGCGCAACAAAAAAGCAATCACGGCACATCCGTAATTTTTTTGCATGATGCAAGCACACAGATAAACGTTGATGGTGATGTTTAAATTGGCGGTACACACCAACCCGACAGATTTTGAAAACCTGTCGGGATTTTTAATATTTTGACTTTCAACAATTTACATAAAATTCACTTTGCAAAATACCTGCGTTTTTTATACCTGCCTGACATACATGGCGCATACAACGCGCCAAAGAAAAGCACGCTGTACATCGCTTACTTGGAATACAGGAAGCACGGAAATCCTGCTTATATGCTCAAAATAAATCGGGTCGGATGTCAAAGCGGTCATCGGAGAGGTGCTCGGCTTCGGTCAGGATTTTGTGCAGCGCATCGTGGTATTGTTTGAAAAGCGGCAGATTATTATGGCCGCCGCTGTTGATGGCAAAAAGTTCAATCTGATGCGGCATTAACTTCTGTAAATCAATGCTTTGTTGCAAAGGAATCAGGCGGTCGCGAGTGCCGTGCAAAATTTTAATCGGGCATTTAACGTACTTAATCCACGTGTAGGTACGAATGGGGTAGCGCAAAATCCACGGAATAGGTAAAAACGGCAGATAGCGCTTTGCCACACGGCTCATGCTGTAATAAGGCGCATCCAGAATCAACATACGCGGGTGGTTGGCCGATGCCAGTTTAGTAGCAAACCCCGACCCGATAGAGCGCCCGTACACCAAAATCCGACTTTCGGGATAGCTTGCTTTCAGTTGGTCATAAACAAACTGTGCATCGTTTTTCAGTGCTTCCTCGCTGCGGCGGCCGATGCTTTTGCCAAAGCCCCGATAGTCAATCATTACCACATCGTAGCCGTGTTGGGTGAAGTCGGTGGAATATTTCCCCCAGCCCTTAATACTGCGGCTGTTGCCATGGAAATACATAATCAGCCCTTTGGGAAGCCCTTCTTGTAACGAAGCGAATTTTAAACCGTTGATGCGAACACCCGGCTCAATATCAAAAAAAAGCTCTTCAAAAGGAAAGTCGTATTTGTATTTAAAATGCTGTGGCAGTTTTTCGGGACGAAACAGCAAACGCTCCTGAATCCGAAAGGCGATAATGTTGATTGAGATGTAGCTCAATATGACCAATAAGATAATTTGCCACGTTTCCATAGCTACCTTTGCATCAATTTACCCATTTCCATTACCTGCAAGATAAGTTTTCAGAATGAAAATTGCGATTAGCCGCACCGATAATATTGGCGATGTAATGCTCAGTTTGCCTATGGCAGGTTTGCTGAAGCAAGTAATGCCCAACACAACCATTGCTTGGATAGGAAAAACCTACACTCGCGATTTGATTGCCGCCTGCCGCCACGTAGATGAGTTTTATGATATCGGCGAACTAACGGCTAACCCTGACCTGCTGAAAAATGCACGTCCTGACGCTATTGTACATGTTTTTCCGCATCGGGAATTGGCTAAAACAGCTGCCGAGGCGCACATTCCGCTACGGATAGGCACCAGCCACCGATGGTTTCACTGGCTGTATTGCAACCGCTTAGTGCATTTGGGGCGCAAAAATTCACCGCTGCACGAGGCACAACTCAACATCCGCCTGCTGAAGCCGCTGTTAGGCAAAGACCTGATTGTACCTTTGCAGGAAATTGCAGGGCTGTACGGTTTCTCTGCCCCCGACTTACCGATTGCCCATCTGCCCGAAAAGCCCTTTGTTATTCTGCACCCCAAGTCCAAGGGCAGTGCCCGCGAGTGGTCTGTTGCCGACTATCTAAATTTGGCGCAATTACTTGAAAAACAGAGGATTGATTGCGCTGTTACGGGAACTGCCGCCGAGGGTGATAGCATCCGCCAAAGCTGCCCCGAGCTGTTACGGCAAGCCAACGTACACGATTTTACGGGAAAGCTAAGCCTTGCGCAACTGATTGCGTTGATTGAAAAATCGTTGGGATTGGTGGCGTGCAGCACAGGGCCTTTACACATTGCCGCTGCGTTAGGCAAACCCGCCATCGGCATTTATCCGCCCATGCGCCCCATTCACCCCGGCCGATGGGCTCCCGTGGGCACTCGTGCAGAGGTTCTGGTACTCAATAAAAATTGTCAGGCCTGCAAGCGCTCCGGCAACTGTGCCTGTATAGCAGCTATCAGACCTGACAGTGTATTGGCGGCATTGAACCGCCGCATGTATTAAACGGTTTTCTTAGCGTCGGCGAGGAATTTTTCCAAACCGATATCGGTCAGCGGATGCTTCAACAGCCCGAGGATGACGTTCAGTGGGCAAGTGGCCACATCTGCACCGATTTCCGCACACTGAATCAGGTGCGGCACGTGGCGAATAGAGGCTGCCAATACTTCGGTAGCGAAGCCGTGTGTGTTGTAAATATTGACAATCTGTTGAATCAGTGCCAAGCCGTCGCCGCCAACGTCATCAATTCTGCCGATAAAAGGCGAAACATACGTTGCACCGGCCTTAGCTGCCAGCAGTGCTTGCCCCGCAGAAAATACCAGCGTGCAGTTGGTTTTAATGTTGTTATCGGTGAAGTAGCGAATGGCTTTTACACCGTCTTTAATCATCGGCACTTTCACTACGATTTTTTCGTCGATGCTTGCCAACAATTCGCCTTCTTCCACAATGCCTTTAAAGTCTGTGGCAATTACCTCAGCGCTTACATCACCGTTTACAATGTCGCAAATTGCCTTGTAGTGGCGCAGAATGTTATCGCGGCCTTTGATGCCTTCTTTGGCCATGAGTGAAGGGTTGGTCGTTACACCGTCGAGCACACCAAGCTCGTGCGCCTCGCGTATTTCATCGAGGTTTGCCGTGTCAATAAAAAACTTCATGGGAGGAAGAAAATAGGTGAGGAGAAAAAAGCAAGCCAAGTATTGCACCGCTACAACCGCTTACCTTTGCTACCTTCCGGTCCTGGAGGGGTTCGCAGGAGCTGGTCATACCGGCTTGCGGCACAAAATTAAAGACAAATTCATCACTTCCAAACGATGAACAAAAATTATCGTGCTAACTTTGCAGGCATAGTCAGGAGAAGCGGTGTTTACTGCCACCCCGACCGCTTACTTAACCCACTCAAACTATGCTGGAACTCACACGTGCGCAGGAATCACGAGCTGCGATAGAAAAACTGTACATTGAGATGCGCCATTTGTTCAACCGCGGCTTTTACAAGCCCTTCGGCGTATCCGGTCGCGAAGTGAACGAAGCCTTGCTGTCGCTGCGGCCTGAAATTTACGGCTCCATCAACGATGCCAAAAAAGTTGAACTCGATGGCTTGGTCTATGTCATAGACCGGCTGCCCAAGGGCATTGAAGAGTGCCGCTTCATCAAATTTATTTCCGAAGAAGGCTACTACGCATCGGGATTTCCCACCATCATTCCTCCCAAACGCAAGCGCAATTGCTACCGCATAGACGAAGAGCAGATGTTTATGGAAATTACGCGGGGACGCAGCGAAATTTACGACACACTAACTCACCTGACCTTTCTGTACAATGAAGCTGAAAAAATCCGCCGCCGTGCCATCAACGACAAAGGTCAGTACAGCCGCGAATGGTTGCAGTTGGAGGCCATTGTAACCGGACACACCGAAGAGCAAAACAAGGAAATTGCATTTACTTACCTCAGCACACTGCTTGGGCGCACCTTTGAAGAAACCAAACGCGCTTGGCAACGGCTGGCAGAAAATCCGAAAGCCAATAACGGTTTGTTCCACGTTGTGTACTGGATGGGTAAATTAGCCATAGAAGAATTCCTGCACGGCAAAGACCGCGAAATCAGTTTCTCCCCTGCCCTGCGCGAACGCATCGGGCATCATATCTACGGCGAGCGATGGGCAAGCAGCATTAAGCGATTTTTATCTGAAAATCAACTGATTAGCCGCCCGTTGCACATCATCAGTGCCAACCCGCACAGCGTGCTGAACTGTTTGTATGCCTACGCCGCCTTGCCAAAGCACTTCCAAGGCATGGATTTGGAAAATATGGCATTAGAAATCAGCAAGCCCGAAAACAAAGAACTGCGCGATGAAATCGAGTTTTTTGCCGAGCAAAACGGCGGCTCGTTCCTCTACGAAGATTCGGGTGCCAACATCCCTGTGCAGATTTTTGATGCCACCTGCTTGCTGCGACTCAAAATGCACCCCGACATCGTACTCAACCGCGAATACATAGAGGCAAATAAGCCTGTGATTTTGGTCATGGATTATGCCTTTGGCGAGCAAGCCTACGAAACAATGGACGAACTGCTGAAGCCTTATCAAAGCCCCGAGGGTGATGTGCGGCTCAATGTTGCCTCCATTTCCATTATGGGCAAAGCGGGTATTCTGGAAGGCGAAAAAGGTGACCTGATGATTCCCACTTCGCATGTTTTTGAGGGCACTGCCGACAATTACCCCTTTGACAACGACTTCACCGCTGCCGATTTTGAGGGTTGCGGCCTGAAAGTATTTGAAGGCGCAATGATTACCGTTTTGGGGACATCGCTGCAAAACAAAGACGTGCTTTCCTACTTCAAAAAGTCGTCATGGCAGGCCATCGGGCTGGAAATGGAAGGCGCTCACTACCAAAAAGCCATTCAGGCAGCAGCCAAAATCCGCAAAAACATCAGCAAAGATGTCATCCTGCGCTATGCCTACTACGCCTCCGATAATCCGTTAGTTACGGGCAGCACGTTGGCTTCGGGCAGTCTGGGGGCAATAGGCGTTAAGCCAACTTATCTCATCACTGCCAAGATTTTAGACAAAATACTGAACCGATATTGACAAAAGCACAACATATTTTACAAAAATATTTTGTACAATTTGCTGATAAACAGCTATTTAAAGAGGCTGTCCAAAAAGTCTGGATAGCCTCTAATTAATTGATTATCTTTGCTTTGCAAGCAGTATATAAGTGCATGGGCAAAGTAGTCTTTAAGCAGCGACCGGGCAAAAGTCCCGAACTGTTTCCGGTCAAC